>JBGPFT010000024.1:0-13524 GCA_041483475.1 Fibrobacteria bacterium
CTGACCGTATACCAGGCAGGTTTTGTCGAGCACGCCCGACTCCTTCATTTCGCCGTACAAGGCCGTGCCTTCACGCGTGCGTTCGCCCACGCCGGCGAACACCGAAAAACCGCCGTGATGCTTGGCGATGTTGTTGATCAGCTCCATAATGATCACGGTTTTGCCCACGCCGGCGCCGCCGAACAACCCGATCTTGCCGCCTTTGGCATAAGGCGCCAGCAAATCCACCACCTTGATGCCGGTGGTAAGCACTTCGGCCTTGGTGCTTTGATTGGTGAATTTTGGCGGCAGTTTGTGGATACCATCGTAGCGATCGGCCTTGATTGGGCCCCCATCGTCAATGGCCTGCCCAATCACGTTGATGATGCGACCCAAGGTCCCCTCGCCCACCGGCACCGAAATCGGCTTCCCGGTATTCAGCACCTTGGCGCCGCGTACCAGCCCGTCGGTGGTGTCCATGGCGATGGCGCGCACCTGGTTGTCGCCCAGGTGCAGGGCCACTTCCAGCGTCAGGTTGTTCTCCTCCTTGCTGATGAAGGGATTGCTGGTTTTGAGGGCCGTGTTGATGGACGGAAGCGTCACACCCTCGAAGCTGACATCCACCACGGGGCCGAGCACGGCGGTGATAGTTCCGGATTCGTTTTGAGTGGCCATGTTTTTACTGCTCCTTGATTTCCGGTTTAACCTTTGAGCGCCTCGGCGCCCGAAACGATTTCGATGAGTTCACGCGTGATGGCGGCCTGTCGCGCGCGGTTCATGGTGAGGGTCAGCGACCCGATGAGATCCTTGGTGTTCTTGGTGGCGCTGTCCATGGCCGTCATGCGCGCGCTGTGTTCGCCCACCGCGTTTTCCAGCAAAGCGCGGAACACTTGCAAAGCGATCCGTTTCGGCAACAATTCCGAGAACAGCGCTTCGGCGTTTGGTTCGAGAAAATAATCATCCCGCATTTTCCCGGTTTTGTCCGTGGGCACGCGATCGGGTTTCGCGTCACGCGAAAATGGCAGCAAGGGCACGAACACCGGCGTCTGCGATAAAACGCTGCGGAAGCGGTTGTACACCAACACCACGCGGTCGCATTTTCCGCCGACATAATCGTCGACGAGAAGTTTCGAAATAGACATGGCGTTGGCGTAATTGGGGGTATTCAATAAAGGCGATGGAATGGCGGAAATGCTCGGTGTTCGAGCCGCGAAGTCGCGGGCGCGCCGACCAAGCCCCAAAACTTCCGAGGGAATTTTGTCGGCCGGGCGACGCAGGAAGGATTTAAACAAGTTGTTGTTGAAACCGGCGCATAGGCCCCGATCCGAGGAGACCAGTACATAGCGCGTGCGTTTGGCATCGCGCGCGCGCATCAACGGATGTTCGGGCGCGTCGACGGACGCCAGCACGCGCTCCAGCATTTCCCCCATGCGTTCGGCATAAGGCTTGGCGCGGGTATTGGCGTCCTGCGCTTTCCTCAGCTTGGCGGCGGAAACCATTTTCATGGCCGCCGTGATCTTGCTGGTGTTCTTCAACGCCTTGATGCGAAGGCGCAATTCCTTGGTGCCGGCCATCGGATTGGACCTATCCCCTACTTCGCGCCGGGGGAAAATTGTTTTCCGAATTCGGCCAGGGCGGATTTCATCCGCCCCATGAGATCGTCGTCGAGTTTTTTCTTTTCCTCGATTTCGTCGAGCAGCTTCGCATGGCGCGCATCCAGGAATTGCAGCATTTCGCGCTCATACCGATCGATTTCGGATACGGCAACCTCGTCGGTGAACCCCTGGTTGCCCGCGAACACCGTGAAAATGGTCTTGGCGATGCGATAGGGCGCATATTGACCTTGGCGCAAAAGGCGCGTGAGGCGTTCGCCGCGGGCCAGCTGTTTCTGCGTGGCCTTGTCGAGATCCGAGGCGAATTGGGAGAAGGCGGCCAGCTCGCGGTATTGAGCCAAGGTGAGGCGCAATGCGCCCGCCACCTGCTTGGTGGCCTTGATCTGGGCGTCGCCGCCCACGCGCGATACCGAAAGCCCCACGTCCACGGCCGGGCGCTGCCCGCCGTTGAACATGTTGGCGTCGAGGAAAATCTGCCCGTCGGTGATGGAGATGACGTTGGTAGGGATGTAGGCCGACACGTCGCCGGCCTGGGTTTCGATGATGGGCAGCGCCGTCAAGGATCCTCCGCCTTCGGCGGCCGACATCTTGGCCGCGCGCTCCAGCAAACGGCTGTGGATGTAGAACACGTCGCCGGGATAAGCCTCGCGGCCGGGCGGACGACGCAGCAGCAGCGATAGCTGGCGATACGCCTGGGCCTGCTTGGTGAGATCGTCGTAGACGAGCAAAGCGTGTCCGCCTTTGAACATGAAGTATTCGCCCATGGTCACGCCGCAATAGGGAGCTAAATATTGCAGCGGAGCGGGATCGGAGGCGTTGGCGGCTACCACGCAGGTGAACTCCATGGCGCCGGCCGCGCGTAGCTTTTCCACCACCATGGCGATGGTGCTTTGCTTCTGGCCGATGCCCACGTAAATGCACTTAACGCCCTTGCCTTTTTGATTGATGATGGTATCGATGGCAATGGCGGTTTTTCCGGTTTTGCGATCGCCGATGATCAGTTCGCGCTGCCCGCGGCCGATGGGGATCATGGTATCGATGGCCTTGATGCCGGTTTCCAGGGGCTCATGCACGTTCTGGCGCCGGATGATACCGGGTGCCTTGAGCTCGATGGGGCGCAGGTTGGAGCGATCCAGGGCGGGGCCGCCGTCGATGGGTTCGCCCAAGGCGTTGATGACGCGGCCCAAAATGGATTCGCCCACCGGCACCGAAGCAATGGTCTTGGTGCGGATGACGCGATCGCCTTCCGACACCATGGAAGCCGAACCCAGAATGGCGATGCCGACATTGTCGGCCTCGAGGTTGAGCACCAAGCCGGAAACCTTCCCCTTGGCGGTTTGCACTTCGACCAACTCACCCGCCATGACTTGCGACAGGCCGAAGACGCGGGCGATGCCGTCGCCCACCTGCAACACCGTGCCGGTTTCGTAAATGTCGCTGGCGAGGTCGAGATTTTCCAGCTGCTGCTTGAGGATGGCGCTGATTTCGTCGGATTTTATTTGGTTGGACATAAGTTCCTAGGCGGCGAGTTTTTGCCGCAATTCGTTGAGCTTGTGGCTGAGGCTGGCATCGGTGACGGTATCGTCTTCCTCGACGCGGAAACCCGCGATCAGGGAAGCGTCCGCTTCATTTCTAAGCAAAAGGGTTTTACCGGGGCGCTGCGCCGAGAGGTTCCGGGTAAGGCGTTGCAGTTGGTCGGGGGTGAACGGAATCGCGCTCACCACCCGGGCGTGAACTATGCCGCGTCGCTCTTCCTCCAACCGCAGGAATTCCTCGCACACGCCTTCCAGCAGGGACAAGCGCCGTTTGATTTCCAAAAGTCGCAGGAGGCGCCGGAACAAGTCCGAGGCCTGATCGGCCAGCGGCTTCAGCAGCTTGGATTTTTTTTCCGCCGACACGGACGGCGATTGCAAAACCCGGCGCAGCGCGGGGGTTTGGGCGAATACGGCGCGCACGGCTTCCAAGTCCGCTTTTACGGGCGCAAGCTGCCCCTTCGTCTCCGCCATTTCGAGGAGGGTCCGGGCATATACCGCGGCAGCTTTATGGGGAAGGCGTTTCGCCATGGTTCAGGCCTTGCGCGACACTTCTTGGATGAGTTGATCCACCAACGCGCGGTTCTTGGCGTCGTCTAGGTTCCGGCGCAGGAGTTTTTCGGCGATGCCGATGGAAAGATCCGCCGTGGTCTTGCGCAGCTCCGAGATGGCCGCCCGCTTGCTCGCCTCGATTTCCTGCGCAGCCGAGGCCAGGATGCGTTTTTTCTCTTCTTGGGCCGCCGCCTCGATGCTTTTCTTCATTCCTTCGGCGGCTTCGCGCGCGGTTTGCACCACCTGGTTTGCCTGCGATTTGGCTTCCGCGAGGATGCGTTTCTGTTCCTCGGCCAGCCGGGCGTTCTCGCTTTGGATGCGGGCGGCCTGGTCCAGGCTGTCTTTCACCACTTTTTCGCGCGCATCCAGCGAGGCGAGGATGGGTTTCCAGGCGAATTTCTTCAGCAGGACGAGCAAAGCGGCGAAAACCACCAAAGCCCAGATGCCCACGCCGGGATCGAAACTGAGCAGCTTCGGCTCGCCGTGTTCCGCGGCGGCCTGGGTGGACGCGGTTTCGGGCACGGCTATTTCCCGAGTACCAGGATGCAAATCACCTGGGCGAACAAGGCCACGCCTTCGACCAAGGCGGCGGCGATGAACATGGTGCGCGTGATGGGGCCGATGGCTTCGGGTTGGCGGGCGATGCCTTCCAGCGCGGAGCCTCCCACCAAACCGATGCCGATGCCGGCGCCGATGGCGGCCAGGCCCGCGCCGATGCCGGCGCCAAGCGATCCCATGCTCAAAGTTTCCAATGCCATTGTGAACTCCTTCTGATGGGTGAATGGTGGGTGTGCAAACGGATCAATGTTCCTGGTTCAAGGCCATGCCGACGAAAAGGCTGGAGAGAAGGGTGAAGACATAGGCCTGGAGAAAAGCCACCAAAATCTCAATGAGGTAGATGAACAAGGTGAATCCCAAAAACGGAGGGGCCACCCAATACGACTTGAACATGGCGATCAGCCCGAGCAAGCACAGGATGAGAACGTGGCCGGCGGTCATGTTGGCGAAAATGCGGATGGCCAGGGCGAAGGCTTTGGTGAATAGCCCCAGGAATTCGATCACGGCCACCAGGGGCAAAACCACGATAGGCAAACCCTTGGGAACGAGGTTGACGAGATAATGGCCCGCGCCGTGGCGCGCGATTCCAGAGATATTGTACAGCAGGAAAATCATCATAGCCAGGGCCGCCGTGAAATTGATGTTGGAGGTGGCGGCGGAAAAGCCGGGAATCAGACCGATGAGATTGAGCGTGAGTAAAAAGGTGAACAAAGTGAGAAAGAACGGCAGCCAGCGGGGGGCTTCCTCATCGCCGAGGTTGGGCCGAACCATTTCGTCACGGATGAAAACCACCAAGGCCTCGACCATATAGCCAAATTTTCCCACCGGAACTAATCCACGTCGCCGCGCCGCCCCGAAAAGCAGCAGCATCAGGGTCACCGCGCCTATCAACATCATCAGCACATGTTGGGAGATGGAGACATCCACCCCGAATACTTTCCAACCGGTGGGTAATTGGAGGACGGGTCCCCAGGGGGTCACTTTCCAAATACTGCCGTTGGCGACATGATGCAAAACGAACGGCCCCAGCTCTTCCTTCATCGGGCCTGTCCCTGCAAGTGCATGACATGGCGGATTTCCAGGGTTTGGAATGCGATGTATCCGGCCATGGCCGTGAAGACGAAAGAGAAGGCTTCGGGTTGCGTGGGTTTAAGCATGCGCATGCCGACCAGCATGATCCCGCCCAGGGCCGTAAGACGGATGGCCATGGACAGCATGGAAGTCCGAACCGGATGGCGCCCAGGAAGGTTGAGGATGATCATCGCGGCCAAAGCGTTCAAGGCCATCAAACCCAGTCCGGCCATGGCTTCCGGAAGATGATAGTCCGGCAGTAACTTCGATAGTCCGGCCGCGGCAAAACCCAGAATGGCGAAACCCACCGCCAGGGATTTGATGAAGGCTGTCACGAAGCGATTTTCCCTTGGTTTGGCGGCCCGGAAGGTTAGCAAGAAAATGCCCCTGGTTCAAAGAGCAAAAGCCGTGGTATGATAAAACGACGCTCAATTTTTTCCGTCAAATTTTCGCACCACGCGATAAAAGGTGTATCCGCTTCCCAGCGCACCCAGCAAAGCGCCGGACAGGAGGCCCCATGGCGTAGAAGTGAAATGCGAGTCCATCCAGCGACCGGCCAGAACGCCTCCCGTCATCCAGACGGCAATCGAGCCCCCCAAGGTGAAAATCTCGCTCAAGCGGGGCGCGCGCCGGCGTCCATGGCGCATTGACCTTGGAAAATCGCGCCTTCCTGAATCACCAGGTCGCGGGTTTGCAGGTCCCCGAGCAGCACGGATTTGGCCTCAAGCACCAGTTTTTCTTGAACACGGATATTGCCGGTGAGATGTCCCGCCAAGGTGGCGGACCTGGCCGTCACGTCCCCTTCGACGGCGCCGGTGGGGCCGAGTACCATGGTGCCTCCCACTTCGACGGATCCCTTAACCGCGCCTTCCACGCGCAAATCGTGCTCCGCTGCGATCTCGCCGGTGACGCGGGTGCCTTCGCTGATGAAACTCATGGCGGCGGTGGCATTTTTGGTCATGGGAAAAACTCCCTGAATACGCGTTTCATTGGAGGTAGGGCAGCGGATCAACCGCCTCGCCCCTGAAGATAATTTCAAAATGGAGATGGGGTCCCAAGGATCGCCCGGTGTTCCCCACCAGTCCCAGGGCGGAACCTTTCCGCACCTGGTCCCCGGGCCGGACGAAGGCGCGGGCCAGATGGCCGTACACGGTTTCCATTCCGAAATCATGGTTCACGCGCACGGTGCGGCCCAGGTCCCGATCCCAACCCGATTCCGTCACCACGCCCCGGGCCGCGCTCATGACCACCGTGTTTTCCGCCGCCAGGATGTCGATGCCGTCATGGCGCGCCTCCAATCCGCCGGCGGAGAAGCGCTGGCTGACGATGCCTTTCACCGGCCAGATATCGGGTCGTTTCTCGCGCACCAGGCTTTGGTTTCCATTTTCCAGACGGCGCTCGACGGCGCGAATGTTGGCGAGATAGCGCCCAAGGTCTATGGCCGCCGGCTCGGCACGCCGGGCCGAATCTCCATTCGCGTTGGACGGACCCGCCAGGAAGGCCTGCAAAATGCCGCGAATAGCTTTCTCTTTTTCCGAAACCATCCCCAATTCCCGTTCCAGCAGCGTCATTTTCTTCTGTTGCTCCGTCAATTCCTGATTGCGGGAGGCTAGGTGATTGGCCAACAACACCTTCCCCTGAATCTGGGCGATTTTCACCGCGGTGAATCCCATGGCGAACAGCGCGATGGCGGTGGCGTAGAAGAGAAATTCGAAGAAACGGGTGCGCAACTTGAAAGTCCATGCCTCGCTGGAATCGTCAGGAAGGATTTGAATGGTGACGAAGCGCTTTTTCTTGGGCATGGAGCTTACGCCCGGGCGCGCAAAGTTTGCATCAGATTATATATATCGTCACGATTATTGTAATAAATTTGGACGATCCCCTTGTGGGAGCTGCCGCGCAAGGACACCTTCATTCCCAAGAGTTGCCGCAGCTCTTCCAATACGGCGCGCATGTTCGGGTCCGTGGGAATTTTGGCGCTTCCCGCGGTCCGTTTTTGCTTCTCCGCAGCGCGCACGTTGAGCCCGGCCTGAAGGATGGAGCGCGCACGCCTAACCTGCTCGGCGCCCTCGCTTTGCAAAAGCGCCCGCCCGTGGCCGGCGGATAGCTTGCCCTCGCGCAGCCATTGCTGCACCTGCGGTTCCAGCTTAAGCAGCCGCAGCGAGTTGGTCACGGCGGAACGGCTCTTCCCCGTCCGGCCCGCGATTTCCTCATGCGTCATACCGCAGGTGTTGGCCAATTGATCGTAGGCTTTGGCCTCTTCGATGGGATTCAGCTGCACCCGCTGGATGTTTTCCACCAACGCCAATTCCATCATGTCGCGATCGGCGATTTGGTCGCGCACCATAGCGGGGATATGCGTTTTCTGCAATTGCTGGAAAGCCCGGAAACGCCTCTCCCCCGCCACGATTTGGAAACCTTTTCCATGCTTGCGCAAAAGGATCGGCTGCAACAATCCTTTCTGAACGACGGACTCGGCCAATTCGCGCAACTCCTCGGCCGCGAACTCGTGGCGAGGCTGGAAAGGATTCGGGGAAATGGCGTTTAGAGCCACATTCTGTATGGCGGATCCGGTTTCCGGATCCATAACCTCGTTGCCGAGATTGGCGAAAATGGCCTCCAGCCCTTTGCCGAGAGCGCGCCGCGTCATTTCTGGTTTTCCAGTAATTCCTTGGCCAATTCCATGTAGCGGACCGCGCCGGCGGAAACCACGTCGTAGAGGATGATGGGTTTTCCGAACGAAGGCGCTTCGCTCAATTTCACGCTGCGGGGAATGATGGTTTTGAAAACCTTTTCCGAAAAAGTGTTTTGCACGTCTTCCGCCACTTGTTTCGAGAGATTGAGGCGGCTGTCGTACATGGTCAGGAGCGCCCCCTCGATGGCCAAATTCGGATTGGTGCTTTGCTGCACCAGCCGGATGGTGTTGAGGAGTTCCGCCAAGCCCTGCAGGGCGTAATACTCGCATTGAATGGGAATCAGGACCGAATCCGCCGCTGTGAGGATATTCAAGGTCAGCATGTTCAGACTGGGCGGAGAATCGATGAAAACGAAATCATAATCCTTGCGGATGGGGGCCAAAACCCGGGCCAGGCGGCGTTCTCTTTGCTTCTCTTGGATTAGCTGCACTTCCAGCCCCGCCAAGGAGCGCGAACAGGGCAGGAGTTCGAGATATGCCATGTGGGTTTTGTGAACGAATTTCCGGATCCGTTCGGGCGTGGCATCTTCTTCCGGCAAGAGCAAGGCATCGTAAATGTCTTCTTCCAGGAGTTCGTCAAATCCCAAGCCCTGGGTGGAATTGGACTGCGGATCCATGTCCACCAGCAACACCTTTTTTTCCATGGCGGCCAGGGCCGCGGAAAGGTTCACGCAAGTGGTGGTTTTTCCGACTCCGCCCTTCTGGTTGCAGGCGGCGATAACCTTCAAGTCTCCCCCGCTTTAACGGCGATCACCACGAAGTATTTGCGCGGAATCCCCGGAAGCACATAAACGTGGTTTTCAAGTTTTTCATACCCGGCAGGCACGGTTTCCTCGGGTTTGGTTTTGAAGGTCATGAACTGGCCTTGAGGTTTGAGCATCTTGTAGGCCAGGCGGGCGTCCCGGGAAAACTCGCCGAAGGCCCGGCAACAAACCACGTCCATGTGGGACAGGTAGACTTTTTCCACGCGCTCGGTGAGCACGTGGAAATTCGGGATTTTCACTTCCCGGACGATTTCCTGCATCAGGGCGCATTTCTTCTGGTTGGGTTCGATGGCGAAAAAATCGATGTCCGGCAAGACTATGGCTAAGGGCAAGGAAGGAAGGCCCACCCCTGCGCCCATATCCGCTAATTTGTTCACGTCCTTGAAAAACGGAATCAATTGCAGGGAATCGACGATATGCCTTTCCATGATGGCGGCTTCGTCATTCTTGCTGACTAAGTTGAGGTTTTTATTCCAGCGCCTTAATATGGCTTCCAGGGACCGGAGTTTTGTCTTGGTTTTTTCATCAATAGCGGCGAGATCCAGCAATAATCCGGGCATAGTGGGGGAAATGTACCACAAGGAATTTGGATTTCAAGCAAAAGAGAAAATGTTCCACGTGAAACACGGATTTTCGATAGGGTTTCACGTGAAACAATGCGTTTATTTTGTAGCTAGAAATAATAGGATTTATTAATTAATTATTGATTTTTAAGCCAAAAAAAGCAATAAAACAGAAATTTTTGTAGTGTAAATATTATTTTTATAAAGAAGAAAGGAAATCTTTCAGTTTCTTCCCATCCAATGCCTTTTTCTTCTTCACTGTATCCATCGCGTCGATGATGGCGTAGGTTTCATCGCAATATTTGTCGAGAAAAGACCAGGTGATTTGTTGTTTTCTGCCCCAGGTCACGCATACGGGGCCGAGTCGAGTATATCCCGATACGTACACGTAATGGCCCCCCCAGGATCCGCGAGTTGAGCCCGGACCCGAAACCACATCCCAAGGCTTGCCCGCTTGGACTTGACCTTGGGCGGATTTGGGCAAACTGAGTCCCAGCCCGACTCCGACGTCGAGATAAATGGCTTGCTGGATCGAAGCGTGGTCTTTCACTTGGATTTGGGTAAAGGCCTGAATGTGATAGCGTTTCTTGGCTGCGACCCAACCGTTTTTTCGCCATCGTTTCAGGGAGTCCAGCACCACCAGTCCCGAATCCTCACCCCCGGTTTCCCGGAAATATTCGTTCAGGACCTCCTTTTCGGTGATTCCCAGCTTGGCCGCTTGTTCCAGCCGCTCGAAGCGAAGGGTTTGATGGGCCCGGCCCGCGATCACGCAGCATCCGTATCGATCGTTCGCGAACATAGGCGTAGGAATACCGGTATGTTGCAAATCGAAATCGTATTCCTTCGGCAAAGCCGCGGGCGCGCGTAAAATCGCGGCGAACATCAGGTTGCGGGAGTCGGGACGAGCGGCCCCCTTGCCCAATTTGAAAAGCGAATGCGAATGAATGCCTTTGGATGCACTCATGAAATCTCCTTGAGTTGTTGCATGCAAACCCGAATTTTTTCCACATCCTTAATTCCCGGGGCACTTTCCACCCGGCTGTTGAGGTCGACGGCATAAGGCCGCGCCGCCTCCACCGCCTCGGTCAGGTTTTCCGGTCCCAGCCCGCCGGCCAGGAAAAAGGGGCGGGGTAGGGGATTAGCCCGCAGCCAGGACCAGTCGAAAGTTTTTCCGGATCCGCCGAAACCTGTTTCCGATTGCGTATCGATCAGGAAATATTCGGGATGAACGGCGCGGGCGTTCCATTCCGCCTTGAGGCCGCCATAGTTTTGAAGCTGCGTATGGGGCAGGGCTTTGATGATAGGCAGTCCGATTTTGTCGAGGGATTTCCAGTCTTCGTTTCCATGCAATTGCACCATGCGGATTCCCGTAAGTGCGGCGATGGCGGCCACGCGGGCCGGATTTTCGTCGACGAAAATGCCCACCGGTTCGGCCCTTCGCAACCGGGCTATCATGGCCGCCGCTTTTTCCGGATCCACGTATCGCTGGCTGCCGGAAAAGAAATTGAACCCGAGATAATCCACGCCCAAAGCATCCAAGGCTTCGGCGTCGACGGGGCGCGTGATGCCGCAAACCTTGACGCGGACGCGCCCGGGAAGGGATGGGGTTTTCTGCATGGTGGAAGGATAATTCCTAGATTCGTGAGGTCCTACCGGCGGGGAATGGGGGTGCCTTTCCGGGCGCGAGGAGCGGGATATGAGTGAAATCAAGAAAGTCGCCACTTTGCAGGAGGTATGCTACAACTACCCGGCGGGGAATAACGCCCTGGACAAAATCACCTTTGAAATAAACCAGGGTGAAATTATCGGGCTTTTAGGCGCCAACGGCGCGGGCAAGACCACCTTGATGAAAATCTTGTCGGGGTACCTGGAAAAGTCCGACGGCACTTTGCTGCTCGGAGGCCGCCCCGTCGAGGAGTATTCGAACCGGCGCCTGAATGAAACCGTGACCTTGGTGGAACAGAATCCCGAGAACCAGCTCGTAGGCCCCACGGTGGAGGACGAATTGGCGCGCGCATGCCGGCTCATGGGCTTTGAAGGGCGGCTCATCCGCGACAAGGTGGATTTCGTGCTCAACCTGGTGCGCATGAAGCAGGCCAAGGAATGGTATCTCGACGAAATGTCCTGCGGCGAGCGGCGCCGCATCGCGTTGGCGTTGGCTTTGGTTTCCGACCCGTCGCTTTTGCTCCTAGACGAACCGCTTTCCGATCTCGACACCGTAGGCATTCGGGACACCATTTCCATCCTAAAGGACCTCAAGGGCCGCGGGCTGGCGATTCTGGTGTCTTCGCATCGGTTGGAGGACATCCTCGAACTCACCGATCGCGTGGCCGTGCTGGGAGATGGACGCATCCTCATGTGCGACGCGCCCAATAAGGTGCTGACCAACACCGAAATTTTGAAGCTGGCGGTGATGAGCATTCCCGGCGTACAGCGGCTTTACATCCACTTGCAGGGGGAGGGACTGATGCCGGCGGGGGATATCCCGGCCACCTTCGACCAGGCTTTGGAAATTTTCCGTCGGCAGCTTCGCCACACCTAGCTTGCGTGGGGCCGCTCCCAGCACGTAACGACATGTCTTCCTCCCTGTACCTCATTGATGTCTCGGCCCTGGCCTACCGATCCTTTTTCGCTTTCATCAAACAGCCTCTGGTGAATTCGCGCGGGGAGGAAACCTCGGCCCTGTTCGGTTTTTCCCACCACATTCTCCGGCTGATCGCGGATCGGAAACCTTCGCATATCGCCTTCGTGAAGGATTTGAAAGGGCCCACCAAGCGCCATGAGCGCTACGAGGAATACAAGGCCCATCGCAAACCCATGCCCGACGGCCTGGTGGCCCAGCTCCCGCTCATCGACGCTTTCGTGGAAACCTCGGGCCTGCGCACGGTGTCCTTACCCGGTTACGAAGCCGATGACGTCATGGCCACCCTGACCGTGCAGGCGCGGAAAAAAGGCTTCAAGGTCTTTCTCGTCACCCGCGACAAGGACTTGATGCAATTGGTGGACGATCATGTTTTCCTCTTCGACATGGGCAAGCAGGATGAAAGCTCCCTGGTCGTGGGCGCCAAGGAGGTGAAGGAGAAAATGGGCGTGGGCCCCGATCATATCGTGGATCTGCTGGCCCTGATGGGGGACAGCTCGGACAATGTGCCGGGGGTGGAGGGCGTAGGCCCCAAAAGCGCCGCTGAACTGCTGCATACTTATGGCTCGTTGGAGAACCTTTATAAGCACGTGGAAAACGTATCGAAGAAGGGTTTGCGGGAAAAGTTGATTCGGGACAAGGAGAAAGCCTTTCTCTCCAAGGAACTTGTAACCCTGCATATGAATCTCGAATTGCCGCTGGGGCTCGACGACTTGCGCTATCCCGGAGTCAACGCCGAGGTTTTGCGGGAATTCCTGCTGCGGTACGAACTAAAAAGCGTCGTCAAGCTCATTCCCGGCGCGTCGGATGCGGAAATCCCCGCAGCGGTATCTGAGCCGAAGGAACATCCGGGGAAATACGTGTTGGTCAATCAAACCGAATCTTTGCACGCCACGGCCGCGGCGCTGAAACATTCCAAAGTTCTGGCCGTGGACACCGAAACCACGGGTCTGGATTCCAAGACGGCGGATTTGGTGGGCATTTGCCTGTCCGTGGAACCGCATGCCGGTTATTACGTGGCCGTGGGGCATCGCGAAGGGCCGAATTTGGATCTCGGAGAAGTTTGCGCTGCGTTGAAACCGATTTTCGAGGATAAGCACCGGACTTTGGTATTCCACAACGCCAAATACGATTTGCCCATTTTGGAACGCCACGGACTTTTGTCGGCGCAGGCCGAGGAATCCGGAAAATGGGTCGACACCATGATCGCCGCCCATCTCTGCAATTCCGGCGATCGCGCCGTGTCGCTGGACGATTTGGCCCTCAAGCATTTCGATCACACGATGATTCCCATCGAGTCCTTGATCGGCAAGGGCAAGGCGCAAAAGAACTTCGCCGAGACGCCGCAGGAGGAAGCTTGCCGCTACGGGGCCGAGGACGCCGATTACACCTGGCAGCTTTGGCGCCATTACGAAAAGGAATTGCGCGAGAAGGATCAGGAAAAGCTGTTCCGGGAAATCGAAATGCCCTTGGTGCCGGTGCTGTTGGAGATGGAGAAGAAAGGCGTGGCCGTGGATGTCGAGGCGTTGCGCGCTTTGGAACACGATTTGAAAAAA
>JBGPFT010000025.1:0-13486 GCA_041483475.1 Fibrobacteria bacterium
CGGGATCGGCTGATCCATTCGCTTTGCGTCGCGCTTGCTGGACCACCATTGCCTTGTTGGTGCGATGCGGGATCCGGATTCCACTCGGCACATTGTTGGAAGAAGCTTTGGCGCATTTCACTCTAACGGAAATCAATCTGAGTGAGAAGACCAGTGTTATCGGCAAGCTGTCGGAATTCTTCCGCGGCCGCGCCCAAAATTTATTCGGGGAAGCATCTCGATCCGGACTTCCGGGCGGCATCGCCGCCGATACCTTCGACGCCGCCGCCGGGGCCAAGGCGCCCTGGGAGGATTTCCCGGGCCTCGTCTCGCGTCTTCAAGCCTTGCAGGCTTTCCGCAATAATTCGGCTTTCGCGCAAATCGCTGAAACCTTCAAGCGCGTCAGCAATATCCTGAAGGAAGCCCAACCCGGCGAGCTGGAAGCGAATAAGCTCAATCATCCAGCGGAACAGAAGCTGTTGAAAGCTTTGGGTGAGGCCGAATCGGCCGTGCGCGCGGCGGTGCAAAGCCAAGCCTGGGAAAAAGCCCTGGCTGCGATTGCGACCTTGCAGGTTCCGGTGGCCGAATTGTTCGTCGCCGTGATGGTGAACGACCCGGATCCGAACCTGAAGAAGAACCGTCAGGCCTTGCTGCGATCCGTACGTGAAGTGGTGTTGGAAGTGGCCGACTTCGCGGCGTTTCAGTAACCGTTCGCTATTCTAATTGGATTGAACAAATCGTTTCAAATCGTCGGGCACTTTAATGGTCAGCAATTCGCCCGTCTGGCTCCCCATTGCGATCCCGACAAACACTTCGCCCAACTGTTTGGCCGCCATTTTAGCCTCCATGCCGATTTTATTCGTTCCACCAATTTCCTCCGCCACCGCTGCGCCGAGGACTATGGTGTTGACTCTGACATGAGTCATGTTGAACTCGGAATGAAACCCACTCATCAGCAAATTGATAGCAGCGTATTTTACTGACGCCGACCATAAGCTGGGCGCCGGACAGGTAAACGCTATGACCCCAGATACGGTGGTGAAAGAACTCCCTTTTATATTTTTCATCGCTGGCAGAAAAACCTTCGCGGCAAAAAAAAGAGTCCTTGGCGCTTCGTTCATTGCGTCCAGGAGTTTCGAGTATTCGTCTTCGCTCGGCGCTTTGGCGAAATCAACGTTGCCCACGCTCACGACCAGATGGTCGATCGTCTGACCAACTCCTAGGAGATTCTCTACCGCCACTTTAGCTTGGCCCGCCTCCTCAGTGTTTGAAAAGGACGCCCCCAAAGGGATGAATCTTTCCTTGAGACTGCTGGGCAATCCTGAGATTGTTTTCTTAATGGTCTCCATAGAGCGGGACACCATGACGACACGGGCGCCGGCTTCCGCGAAAGCCAGAGCCGCCCCCTTGCCGATGATTCCAGTCGCCCCTATGACAACCACATTCTTATTCTTCATACGTTCCCCCGCGCCGTCTTCAAGGCGGCCGTCCACCATAGCAAGTCATCGATCATGCCATTGGCTGGCGCCTCCAGCTCCGCCAGGCCCTTGTCCACGTCGCCGCCCTGAAAATGCGCCCAGAGGGTCGCAACGGGAATATGGACGGACTTGCGAACCGGTGCAATCTGAAGCTCAATCAGCACTTCCCGAAGTTGCTGCACGCTGCGCACTCCCATGGCGCCTCCATAGCTCACGAAAGCAGCCGCCTTGCGGTTCCACTCCGGATAGACCCAGTCGATCGCGTTCTTAAGCACAGCCGGGGGGCCGTAATTATACTCCGGGGTGACGAAGATAAAGCCGTCGGATGCGCCTATGGCGGCGGTCCATTTGGCGACAATTTCATTTTCGTAAGGCGGGCGGCCCGGCGAGGCAGGGGGTGCGGCCTGATCAAAAAAGGGCATGGGAAAGTCCCGAAGGTCGAGCAGCCGGGCATCGATTCCGTCACGCTTCTTGAGGTGCTGAAAAATCCATTTCGCCGGCTTTTCAGAAAATCGGCCCTGACGCGTGCTGCCCACGATTACCGAGATAGTTGTCATGTTTTTCTCCTTAGGGTGATGAGGTCATAGAGCCAATATACTATATTGATATCAATATAATTGATTTCAATATAAATAAGGAGCGGAGAAATGCAAGACACATCGGGGGTTCATGTCTGGCTGGTGCTCGTGAAGGCTTTTCAAGCGCTGTCGGCTCACGCAGAGGAGAGCCTGCACTTGAACCAGACGGGTCTCGGTGACTCGGATTTCCGCGTGTTGGAAGTGCTGCTCCATAAGGGACCGTTGCCGGTTAATACGATTGGTCCCAAAGTTTGGCTCACGCCGGGATCAATCAGCGTCGCCATCGACCGGCTCGAGAAAAAAGCGCTGGTAAAGCGGAAGAATACTGACGACCGACGCGTACGCATGGTCGAGCTCACTGCGAAAGGACGCGCGCTCATAACCAAAACGTTTCGGGAACATGCGGCCACGATGGAAAAGGTCGCAAGCGCCCTCCCAACAGAAGAGCGGCTGACCTTGCTGCGGCTCCTCAAAAAACTGGGAAAGGGCGAAAAAGATGAGTCTTAGCAGAAGAGGAACCATCTCTTACCCCAAGGCCCGACCGGCGATGCTTCGTTAATCTTTTTTCTTCTGCAACTCCACCAAAGCCGCCAGCACTTCTTCGCTATGCCCCGGAGGCTTCACGCCCATGAAAATGCGGGCCACGTTGCCTTTCGGGTCGATGATAAAGGTATTGCGGACCGAAAGCTTGACGCCGACCCAATTCTTCAACGAATGATAAAGGGCTGAAACCACGGCGCTGGTGTCGGCCAAAAGCTTGAAATCCAATTTTTCCTTCGCGCAAAAATCCTTATGGGATGCCGCGTTGTCCACGCTGACGCCCAGGATCACCGCGCCGGCTTTTGCATAGGCGGCGGAATCGCGCTGGAAATTATGCGCTTCAATGGTACAGCCTCCGGTGAAATCCTTGGGATAGAAATACAGCACCACCCATTGGCCGCGAAACTCCTTCAACCCGGTTTCCCCGCCGCCTTGATTGCGGAGCTTGAAATCCGGGGCGGGCTGGCCTACCGTGATGGAGTCCCGGGCGGATGAAGCCGTTTTGGAAGAATCGGTGGAAGCGGCGATTGCGCTGAAAACGGCGACGGCCAAAAGACCCGTGATGGATAAGATGATTCCCTGATGCATACTGACACCTCCTAAGTTAGGCACTTTTCTTCAACAACTCCTTCGCATGCCGCAGCGCGGCGTCGGATCTTTCCCCGCCCATCATGCGGGCCAATTCCGCCTCGCGTTCCTTTGCGTTCAAGGGCAGGACCCGGGTCACCGTGCGGCCGCCGTCCAATTGCTTTTCGACCCGATGCTGATGTCCGGCCTGGGCGGCGACCTGGTGGAGATGGGTGATCACCAACAGCTGATGATGCCGCGACAATTCGGCCAAGGCTTCGCCCACGCGCAAAGCCGTGGCGCCGCCGATGCCCGTGTCCAACTCGTCGAACACCAGCACCGGCCGGGGATCGCTTTGCGCCAAGGCGCCCTTGATGGCCAGCATGACGCGGGAGATTTCGCCGCCGGAGGCGCTTTGGCGCAAGGGGCGGGACGGTTCGCCGGGGTTGGCGGCCAGGAAAAATTCCACCTTGTCCAAACCGGCGGCGTTCAACTCTCCCCCATCCTTCGCATCCCCGCCGGAAACCCTCGTTTCGAATCCGCCGTTTTCCATTCCCAATTTTCCCAGCCGCGCATTCACTTCGGCGTCGAATTTTCGGGCCGCGGCTTTTCTCTTTTTCGACAAGGCGGTTGCCGCCTTCATCGCCGCGTCCAAGGCCGTTTCCTTGCGTTGCTGCAAGGAAGCCGTTTCCACCTCGGCGTTTTCCACCTTGGCGATTTCCTCGCGGCGGCGATCCCGCAGCGCGATCAGGCCGGGAAGATCCGTTTTGTACTTGCCGCGGAGTTTTTGCAGCAATGCCAGACGCGCGTTCAGGGCGTCGATGCGTACCGGGTCCGCGTTGGCGGGAAGATCCAGACCGCGCAAGTCCCCGCGAAAATCCTCCAAGGCGGCACGGAATTCCCCGACCTTGTCCTCATGCCCGGCCAATGGTCCGGCGGAGAGATGGCGTTTCAGGTTCTGCAATTCCTTCTCCAAACGGCCCAAGGCGGTTAACGCCCCGGTTTGTCCTTCCAAGGCGTCCAGGCAGGCGTTGCGCCCGGCTGCGATTTTCTCCAGGCCAGAAAGCAATTTCAACTCGGCCTCGATGTTATCCTCGTCACCGTCCTTCAAGGCGGCTTTGTCCAGCTCCTTGAATTGGAATTGCAAAAATTCGATTTGCTCGCGGAGGCGTGCGGCCTCCTCCTCGGCTAGACGCAAGGCTTCGGTGGCGACGCGAAGCTCCAGGTAAAGCCGTGCGTAAACGGCGGCCTCGTCCTCCAACTCGGCATAGCCGTCGAGATAACCGCGATGGGTTCCGGCATCCAGCAAACCCTGTTGCTCGTGCTGCCCGTGAAGATCCACCAGATGGCGCCCCACGGATTCCAAATCCGCGAGCGTGACGAGGCTTCCGTTGATTCGCGCCCGGCTTTTTCCCGCCGGAGTCAGTTCGCGTTCGAGGGTTAACTCATCCTCGGCGTCCAGTTCCAGGCTGCGCAGCAATTCCCGCAGCGCGGGCGAAGGCGGAAGATCGAACACCGCTTCGACGCGCAATTTGTCCGCGTCCTGGCGGATGAGATCGGCCTTGGCTTTGGCTCCGAGAATAAGCTTGAGCGCGCCCAGCAAAATGGATTTTCCCGCGCCGGTTTCACCCGTGATGGCGGTGAAACCCGGATCGAATCCGATTTCGGCCGCTTCGATGATGGCGAGATTGCGGATGCGGAGGCTGCGGAGCATGGAAACGGGATTT
This sequence comes from Fibrobacteria bacterium, assembly GCA_041483475.1. GTDB lineage: Bacteria > Fibrobacterota > Fibrobacteria > UBA11236 > UBA11236 > UBA11236. Next base: position 4,870 of record JBGPFT010000025.1, read on the forward strand.
TCAGGTAATAGGCCAAGCCGGAATGGCCTTGTCTATTTCCACCATCAATCGCATGGTCTCCTTCAATGCCACCACTACGCGCTGATAATGTTCGATATCGTCGTGGCTCAATGCGCGTCCCTTGCGATCCTTCAGCCATTTATCACAAACCTGATAGCCACCAATGTGGAATTCCCACACCTCTTCGGGAAGGCCGCCGAAATATTGCTTCTCATTGATCCAAACCTTTTTCTTCTCATACTTCACTTTTTCCACGGCATTGTCGCCCGACACGGAATAGGAAGTGATGAGGTTTTCGAGCAAAGGCGATTTAAGCAAGTGCAAGCCGACTAACTCCGCACCTTTGGCCACCAATTTTGCAAACAATTTTTTATCGGAAGTTAGTGGCAATCGCGGAAAGTCAATTTTGAGGAATTCGGCATAGCGTTCGCGATAGGTCGGGGAATGGAATACGGCGTAGGCATAGCGGAAAACATCTTCGGGACCAAAAGTCTTTTTCAAATCCCCGCCACCCCGCTGAGAATAACCATCGTCCGTGATGAAGGCGAGGCCCAGTTTCGCACTGAATGCTCTTATGAATTCAGGTTTGAGATTCGGCCTACGCGTGGTTTCGGATTGGACGAAAAGCGTGCCTTTGGTATCGTCGGCGGTGGTGTAAAGGTAGAGGGGAAAGATAAAGTTGATGTCGTACGCAGAGCATGTTTTATGTCCTGCGATTAAATTCGTGACAGTGGCCCCCCAATCTTCACGAGTTTGCCTTGTTGTAATCAGCGCAAGATTTTCCCCCGCAAGCATATGACTCATTATCGCCTCGCGTGTTCTCCACACAACAGCCGGATGGAAATAAATATTCCTCGTGTCTAAAGGTCTATAGAGGATTTCTTTTATTGGGGGTTTAGAAGGTAAGGAACTCCGAAGTGCTTCTCTGGCGTTCCCAACGCGCCACACATAATTTTCAGCCAAACCAAGTTCGGATTTCACCTGAGCATCGGAATAAGACGGATTAAGAAAATGCTTTATCCTGGCTTGGAGAGCCTTCGTTTCAAAGTCAATAACAAAATCGTCCCGAGCCGTGACGATTCCCGTAGAATTGGCGGAAAATACATCTTGGAGAGACCAACTTTTTTCGTATTCGCCACGAAGGAATTCGTCTCGGGGGATGAAAAAATAATGGGGGGCGTTCGGTTGAACTTTTACCCATTTAGTGCTTGGTACGTCGTGAGTGGCAAGGTATTTGTATTTGCCTTCGCGATCCCCACGCAAATCAGCATGGTGGACGATAGCGTTGCCCTTCCCACCGGCTTTCTTGACGAAAATTCCGATGGCTACCCCTTGCTGAATATCAAAAACATTCTCATCCTTCCCACCATCCAAGTCTGTCTCTTTCTTAAGAGAGTTGCCATGCAAGTTCAGGATGAAAATCTCATCAAAGGTGTTCATCAAAGACCGGCGCATGCCGCGAAAGGTGGGGTTGTCAAGATAGCCGTGGTTGGTGATTAACGCCAGAATTCCCTGCCCTGTTTTCTCGATTCGCCATTGTCCAAACCGGATGAATTTCACATAGTCGTCGTTAAGCCAATGCTTCCGTTCTCCCAAGGATTTGCCATCAACCTTCTTATAGTCCTCAATGAGGTTGCTAATCCACTCGCCGTTGTTGGCAGAAATGCCGGAATATGGCGGGTTTCCCATCACGACCATGATGGGCGTTTCCATTTTCACTTTAGCCGCTTGGCTGGCTTCCTCAGAGAGATAGTACCCCAGTGTCCGAAGTGAGGCTTCTGGAATAATCCCCTCATCCAGCGTATTGGTCAGATAAATCTTCAGCCGATCATCCTTACCCCATTGGTATCCCAGTTCTCGGAGCAAAAGGCCCAGCTTCAGATGGGCTATCACATAGGGAGCCATCAATAATTCAAAGCCGAACACGCGCGGCAGCAGCTTCGTATGCACGTATTCCTGCCACACACCTTTCTGCCGTCTGGCCATCAATGATTCGTAAATGCGGCGCACGACGAAATACAGGAAGGTACTGGTGCCCGTGGCCGGATCGAGCAAATGCACGTCGGGATCGGCCAATCCCGAAGGTCGGTTGAATTGGTTTTTCAGCAGCCCGTCTACCGAGTTCACGATAAACTGCACCACCGGCTCAGGCGTGTAGTAAACACCCCGGCTTTCACGCATTTTGGGATCGTAAGCTGCCAGGAAGGTCTCGTAGAAATGCACAACCGGATCCTCGGTGCGAGTCCGCTTCCCGAAATCCTTGAGGATGGCAGCCATATCGGCCCGGGCCAGAAGGGCGGCAAGATCGTCCAGGAAAGGCGCGATGAGGGTGCCTTCTAATTCTTGGTCAGCCTCAAGGAAAAGTTTGTTGAGGAAGCGATTGGCGGAAAGGAACTTGTAGGCCGTGGAACGCCCGAACTTGGCGTTGAGGGGGGCGCTGATTTTGGCGGCGAATAGGCCATAGGCCATGGTTTGCGCGTAGATGTCGGAAAACTCCTCCGGTTTCAGATTGGGAAGCAAATGTTCCTTGAAGGTGTTGAACTGCCGGTGCAGAACGCCATTTTCCGAATCCTCTTCGGCTTGCAATGCCTGGAAAATCAGATCGCGCACGAGCTTGGCCAATTGCGCCATGCGCTCGGCCAGTTCTTGCGGTGTTCCCACCGTAGGTACTTCAGCTTCGAAGAATTCCTTGAATATCTGTTCGGCCTGGACAATCCCTTCTTCATTGGAAACCAGTTTGCCGCCTTTACGGACATCGGCGATGCGAGCTTCGAGTCGGTGCTGACCATTGACGTACCAGCGGAATTCCAAGTAGTCGGTAAGAATCAAGTTGCGGAGCGCGGATCGATACCGCTTGAGTTGCTCGCTTTTCTCGACGCCATCCAGATTCTCGCCCAAGTCCTTGGTTTCGACGAAACCCAGCGGGACTTTCCCGTGTTCCACGATGAAATCCGGGGCGCCGCATTTGATGTGCTTTGGCTCGTTGGAAGCCGCAACCCCCGGTTCCAGGGATTCGATCAGAGTTTTTAACGCGGGTCGGTAGGTATGCTCGGTGCCTTTCCCGCCCCGCAGAATAACTTCAACTTGGGAGAGATAGGTTGCGAAAGGATTTGACACGTCGTTTAGCCCCGGCTGCCGGTCCAGCCCAGCTTGGTGCGCAGCGATTCGAAATAGGATCCGCTATGCGGACGGATGATGCGCAAGCCCTCGGGGTTCCGGCGAACGAGTACCTCGTCGCCCGGAAGCATGCGCCCCCGATTGCGCCCGTCCACGAACAGGTTCGCCGTCTTGTCCCGCGTCATGGCGCTGCGCACTTCGATTTCCATGGAATCGGGCAGCACCAAAGGCCGCACGGAAAGCGAAGCGGGGTTCATAGGCGTAAGCAAAATGGAATTTCCGGAAGGATGGATGATGGGTCCTCCGGCCGACAGCGAATAGGCGGTGGAACCGGTGGGCGTGGAGATCAGCAACCCGTCGACGCGATACTCGGTGAGGAAGCGACCGTTGGCGGATACCGGGAGTTCCACCATCTGGTTCCCCATCACTCCCGTGAAAGCCGCCTCGTTGAGCGCGATGTCCCGAAAAACAAGCTTCCGGCCGCGCCAATGCTCGACCTTGAGCAGCATGCGGCGCCGCAGGGTGTAGTCGCGGCACAGCAATTCCTCAAGGATGTCGCGCAAGTTTTCCAGCGAAGCGTCGGCCAGGAATCCGACGCGGCCGAGATTCACACCGAGGATGGGAACTTTTTCGCCGCGCACCAGGCGCGCCGCCGTCAGGAAGGTGCCGTCGCCGCCCAGGGACAGCAAGGCGTCCACGCCCGAACCCAGGAAAGCGTCGCCCCGAACCTGAAGTCCACGACCCGCTTGGGGACGGAGATAACCGCTGAGGTAAACCTTCACGCGGGGATGATCGGCAGAAAAGCGGCGCACGATTTCCATGGCCGCGTCCACGCGGCCTTTGAGCGCGAATACGCCCAAGCTGCGGATGTCGGACTTGGGCAAGGTGATGGCGGGATCCTTCATCCGGTCCTTTCCGCCGCTTCTTTCAACCGAGTCAGCATTCCCGGGAAGCGCCATGCCAAAGCCTCGGAGCCCGCCAGGGTCGAGGACCCATGCGACTTCAAGGCCAGCACGGCATAGGCCACGGCCAATCCGGGATGCCCCAAAGAATCATGGGAGCCGCCGTCGCATTCCGACTTTCCCCGGATCACCAGGCCGCCTTCGAATTCCCCGATTTCCACTCCAATGTCTTTGAGGGCCGCAATGAATCCGTTGAGCAGATCCGTGTCCCCCGCGCGCAAGTATTCCAAATCGCGGAATACGGATTCACCTTCCGCGAAAGCTGCCGCCAACAAAAGCAGAAAAACTTCGTCGCGAAGGTCCGCCAAGGTCTCGGCGTCAAAACGTTTGCCGATCAACCCGCTGGACCGCGCCCGGAGAATCCCCATCGCTTCGCCCTGGCGTTCCTTGCGATGCACGACTTCGATGTCCGCGCCCATGCGGCGCAAGGCTGCGAAAAAAGCGGAGCGTCCGGTATTCAGCAACACGTGCTCCAGCGTCAAGTCGGATCCCTTGATCAAAACCGCCGCCAAGGCGGCGACCGAGGCTTCGCCGACGTCGCCGGGCACCCCCCAGCCCCCCGCAGGGGGGACAGGAGGAGTGCCCGGCAGTTTTACCCGGGTCACGGTAATTTCCTTCCCGGCCGTCCGCAATTGGCGCGCGATGCGGCGGGTCAATTCGTCGGCGTTCTTGTCCTCGTCGCTTTCCACCTTCACGTCGACACCGAATTGCCGCAGCGTATTTTCCAGCAAATCCGATCCCGGGCGCCGGAGATGCAATTCCAATCCCCGCCCGGCGGCGAGATGGTGGAACAGCAAGGCGATTTTCGCCAAACCTTCGTCCCATTTCATTTCAAAGGGCTTGCAAATTCCGGAAGCCTTGGGATGCACCCTCACCCCCAGCCCCTCTCCCACAGCGCCGTGCTGAGCTTGTCGAAGCATAGTGGGAGAGGGGGGAAAGATGGAATTCAATAAGTTGACCGTGTCAGTAGGAATGGCAATGGGATCGAAACGAAAATCCGCTCCGAGGTTCAGGCCGGATCCGATGCCGGCGAGGATCAAGGCGGCGATTTCATGGCGGACTGGAATGGGCCCGGAAGCGGGATGCAATTTTCCGCCTCGCACCATCCACGATCCCTCATGGCCGGTGACGGATTCGAAAGTGGCGCCCCAAGCCTCCAGCGCGGCGCGGAATTCCATGAACCACGGGGCGTCGGGAAGATTTTCCAAACGTGTGGGTTCCGCGCATAAAGACGCGATGGCGGTGGCGAACATGGACAAATGCGCGTCGCCGGGAAAGGACAATCCGCCGCGCAGGCGTTTGCTGCGGGGAATTACCAAAATTTTTCCTTCTTCCACAACCGTTTCCATTTCTCTCTTACCGCAATCTCGCTTTGTGTCCGGATTCCGCTAATAATTTCAACGCAGCTTGCGCTTCTTCGGATTTTCGAAAACCCATCATCAACACGCCTTCTTCCCCTTCGCGCACTTTTAGAATTTCCAGATCCAAGACATTGATCCCTTTTTGCGCCAGCAGGGAAAGCACTGCCAGCAAAGCGCCGGGTTTATCCTCCAGGTCCACGAGAATTTCCGTGAGGGGCGAGGAGAAACCCTTGCGGGGCGCGGAAAACCGGCTGCGCAACGCATTGGCTTCGCTGAAAAGCTGCTCGCCGCCGTCCTTGGAAAGCGAAATCTCCAAGGCTTCCAACTCCCTGCGAAACGTGGGCAGGATGAATTCCAGATTGCTCCGGTTGGTGCGGAGTATGGGTTCCCATACCGCGAAACTCGAAGCGGCCAGCCGGGTCATATCCCGGAATCCTCCGCCCGCCACTTCCAAAACATTCGCCAGGGATTCGCTGCTGCCCACATAGGCCGCGAGGGCCGCCGAAAGGATTTGCGGAAGATGCGAGGCCAGGGCGACGACCAGGTCGTGGTTTTGCGGATAAAGCGTCAAAGTCCGAGCGCCCAAACCCTGGACGAATTTTTCCAAAGCGGCGCGGGCTCCGTCGGTTTTCGCGGATACTTCCTTTTCCGGGCAAAGGATCCAGGCAGCGTTCTCGAACAAATGAGCGTCGCGGGACTTGAGGCCGATTTTTTCCGAGCCGGCCATGGGATGCGATCCGATGAAGGTTCCTCCGGAACCCGAGGGAAAAACCTTCTTCCCCAAGGCACAAATTTCGGCCTTGGTACTCCCCACATCGGATATTATCGCTCCGGCTTTCACCTTCGGTGGGTTTTCGATCCAGGCTTGCAATAGGCCCAGGATATGATCGATAGGCGTGCAGAGAAAGACAAGGTCGCTTTCGGCCAAGGCGTCCCCAACCCGATCATAACCGAATCCCGCGTCGATCAGCCGCAATTCCAGAGCCTCTTTGACCGTATTCGGCGACGACACGCCGACGATTTTCCACCCCGGATGCCGCTTGCGCGCAGCCTCAGCGATGGAGGCCCCGATCAGCCCCAGGCCGACGATGGCCAGCGTCTTCGGCTGTTCCGCGCTCAAACTCCGTCCTCCAATTTGCGATGCTCTTCCATGATATCGATGAAAATGCGGCGTAAAGCTTCACCAGACAGCGGTCCCTCGTTGTGGCGAACCACTTTTTCCAGCACTTCGCTTTCCCGCTTCGGATCATGCGCGGGAAGACCCGTTTTTTTCTTGAACTCCATGATGGCCAAGGCGCAACGGGCCCGTTCGTTCAGGATGTCCACGAGTTTTTCATTCAGGGCGTCGATACGCGAACGCCAGCCTTCCAAATCCATATTCAACCCCGTTCCTTGGTCGGGGCGATCAAAGTCGCCGCTAAAGTTTCGATTTCCTTCCGCATTTGCGGATAAGGCTTGTCCTCCAAGGTGCGGCGCACCAAGGCGCTGCCCACCACGGCGCCGTCGCAAAGTGCGCATACCGCGCGCACCTGCTCGGGCGTGGAAATACCGAAGCCGACCACCACGGGCAAGGGCGAGGCCGCCTTCACGGCCGCGAGCTTGCGCTCGAAATCTTCCTGGAAGCTTTCGCGCTCGCCGGTGATGCCGGTGCGGGAGATGTAGTAGAGAAAACCGCTGGCCTCCCGTAGCAGGCGTTGCAGCCGCGCCGGCGTGGTGGTGGGCGCGGCCAGGAAAATCAGGCGCAAATCCAACTGGCGGCAAATGCCCTGGAACTCGGCCGATTCCTCCACCGGCATGTCCACCAGCAAAAACCCGTCGGCCCCGGCTTCCTGGGCCCGGCGGGCGAAATCAGCCATGCCCAATTTGAAAATCGGGTTGAGGTAGGAGAACACCACGATGGGCACTTGCGATTTTTCCCGGATGGATTTCACCATCCCCAAATACGCCCGGTCGTCCACGCCTTTTTCCAGCGCATGCGTCGCCGCGTTTTGGTTCACCACGCCATCGGCCATGGGATCGGAAAAAGGATAGCCCAATTCCACCAAGTCGGCGCCCAACTTCTCCAGCAACAGCACCAAGTCCACGGTTTCCGCCGCTCCCGGAACCCCGGCGGCCAAATAAGGGATGAACGCTTTTTGTTTCCGGTCCTTCAGGCGCGCGAAAGCCGCGTCGATGCGGTTCATGCGTTCATCACCGTCTGCAAATCCTTGTCGCCCCGCCCCGAAAGGTTGACGACGACGAGATCGTTGCGCGCCAAGGTGGGCGCGAGCTTCATAACATGGGCCACGGCATGCGCGCTTTCCAGTGCGTGGATGATGCCTTCGAGCCGACACAAGGCGTGGAAAGCCTCCAAGGCCTCGGCATCCGTGGCATAGGTGAACTCGATGCGCTTGGCATCCCGGTAAAAGGCATGCTCGGGCCCCACGCTGGGATAATCCAAGCCCGCGGAGATGCTGTGGGTTTCTGCGATTTGTCCCTGCGGAGTTTGCAATACATAGCTGCGGGTGCCGTGCAGAATGCCCACGGTCCCGCCTTCGAAACGCGCGGCATGTCTTCCGGTGGCTATGCCTTCGCCGCCGGCCTCCACCCCGATCAGCCGCACCGCCGGCTGGTCCAGAAAATGATGGAACAATCCCATGGCATTGCTGCCGCCGCCCACGCAGGCCACCAAAACGTCGGGCAGGCGTTTTTCCTGATCCAGCATTTGCCGCCCGGTTTCTTCACCGATTACGCGTTGGAAATCCCGTACGATCAGGGGATAAGGATGCGGGCCCAGCACCGACCCGAATACGTAATGCGTGGTGCCGATATGGGTGACCCAATCGCGAATGGCCTCGTTGATGGCGTCCTTGAGCGTGCGGCTGCCGGAATCCACCGGCATCACCTCGGCGCCGAGAAGTTTCATGCGGTGGACGTTGGGCGCCTGCCGCTCCATGTCTACGCGACCCATGTAAATCACGCATTCCATGCCGAAGCGCGCCGCCGCGGTAGCCGTAGCCACGCCATGCTGGCCCGCGCCGGTTTCTGCGATGATACGCTGCTTGCCCATCCGCCGCGCGATCAGCACCTGCCCGATGGCGTTGTTGATCTTATGCGCGCCGGTGTGGTTCAAGTCTTCGCGCTTGAGATAGACCTTGGCCCCGCCGCATTTTTCCGTGAGGCGCTCGGCGAAATACA
>JBGPFT010000026.1:0-12746 GCA_041483475.1 Fibrobacteria bacterium
GAAGTAGGGTGCTTGTTGACAAACATCACCATTCGCATTCATCACCATTGATCCACCATCAAAAACTAACTCATCTTGTCCGCCTATTAAATTGCAATAAATAATCGGTAGCCGTGTTTCTGCGACGCGCTTTTTTAAAATATTTTCGATTCCACAATTCAAAAAATAGCGCCCCCCCGCCCAGAAACGGCTCATGGTAAGCTGGAAATGGATGGTGAAGTTTTTCGATCCGGCGCATCAACTCGTTTAGAAGCTTGCGTTTCCCTCCCGCCCATTTCAGAAACGGCTTAGGGGGCGGCGCTGTAGTCGCGTTACGAGCGCGGGTCATGGATCCAGAGCGAAATACAGTTTGAGCCAATCCGCCAAATCTTTGAAATCAACGGCCATTCCGGTCGAGATCAAGTAGCCTCTCATGTTCTCGGAAAAACCTGGGCCATTGAACACCACCAAGCCGCGGATAGGCCATGCTTTAATGTCCTCGATGGTAGCGGGGATTTTTTCCTCCGCTGACCCCGGAACACTCTGAAATTTGCATTCCAGGCCAAGCTTTAGCCGGGATTGTGGCTCGGTAAGAACAACATCGATCTTGCGCTCCGCACCCCAAATGCGTCTGCCTACTTTGACTTCGGCAACGGCCTTGAGTCCTAACGATTGCGCGGCCTCAATTACGACCTTTTGCAATTCTTGGCCATTGGTGACGGCTTGTGATTTTCCGGGCATTAAAATGACCTCAGCGGGGGTTTGAAAATGTAGTCCCAGGTATTGCAGTCAGCCGCCCCAACGCCGCCAGCATGGCCTCCGGGCATTCCCAAAAAGGCAGGTGGCCCCCGGGAAAACGGATGACCTCGGCTTGCGCGGGCAGAGAAAGCTCCCAATCCCCCGGAGGAGCCAGGCGATCGTGTTCGCCGACGATCAGTTCCCAGCGAGAGGGGGCCAAGGGCAGCAGGGCGGAGTCCACCTCGACCTTGCGAAGGAATTCCAGTCCTTCCGTCAATTCGGCGTCCGTATAGCGCTCCGTTCCGGCCAGCCAGGCCTGTTCCCAGGGTCTGGGGATTTCCGCCGCCTTGGGCATGCGCCTCCAAAAATCGCGGAGCACGATTTCGCGGTGCCCGGTGATTTTTTTTTCCATGCGCAGCAATACGGGTTCTCCGAATCCGCCGGGTTGGGTGAAGCGAAAAACGGGGCAAAGCGAAAGCAACGGAAGCGGGGACGGCCAAGCTCCACCTTCTATCCAACGATGCGCCAATAAAGCTCCCATGGACCATGCCGCCGCCACGTGTCCGGCGGGGAGATCGATGAGGCCGGCTTCGGTGGGAGAGGAATCGAGGAATGCGTGGCTGTCCACGAAGCGGTGTTTGAATCCGGGAAATCGTTCCCGCAGCATCGGTTCCCAGCAGGCCAGGGAAGAGGCCCAGCCTCCCAGCCAATGCACGGTGGGGATCATGCGGAGGCGTCCACGGTTTTCACCGCGGCTTCCAAGGCTGCGCAGATCCGGAGAACGTCTTCTTCCGTGAATGCCGCCGTGAGATTGATCCGCAGCCGCGAAGTTCCGGCCGGAACCGTGGGAGGACGGATGGCCGGGGCGTGGATGCCGCAATCGAAAAGCGCGGTGGATACCCGGGCCGCGCGTTCCGGCGATCCCAGGCGCACCGGAATGATCTGGCTTTCCGTGGGGCCGAGGTCGAATCCCCGTTTCCGCAAGGCCTCGCGGGCGAAGGTGGAGACGGCATGCAATCGTTCCGGCCTCCAGGCCTCCGCTTCGCTTTGCGCCGCTTCCAAGGCTCCGAGATTGGCGCCGATTACCGCCGGAGGGAGGGAAGTGCTGAAGATGAATCCACGGCCGAAATTGATCAAAGCGTCGACGGCTTCGGCGGGCCCGGCGATATAGGCGCCGAAACTCCCCAGCGCTTTTCCGAAAGTTCCCATCAATAGTACCCGATCGGGATGGCCCAATCCCCGCAAATGCAAATCGGGCCAACAAGCGGTGGAATGGGCTTCGTCGAGCAGCATCCAAAACCCGTATCGCCGTTGCAATTCCGCCAAGCCTTCCAGCGGAGCGAAATCCCCGTCCATGCTGAACAAAGTTTCCGTCACCACCAGCCCACCTTCACGGGGCTGATGTTTTTTCAACAGGGCTTCCAGGTGGTCGAGATCGTTGTGCCTGAAGCGGTGAAAAGGCGCGCGCAAAAGCCGCAGGCCTTCAGCCACGCTGGCATGGGCAAGTTTGTCGGCGAAAACGCCGCCCAAAAGATTTCCCAAAGTCGATACCGCCGTGATATTGGCCTGGAATCCTGAATTGAAGGCCAGCGCTTTTCCGAGCGGGCGGTATTGCGACAAGGCGGACTCAAGTTGTTCATGCAGGGGAAGATTTCCGCCCAACAGGCGCGAACCTCCGCTGCCGGTTCCGTCCTCTTCCAGCTCTTCCAGCGCTTTCGCCCGCAGCAACGGGTGGCCCGCTAAATCGAGATAATTGTTCGAGGCGCAGTTGAGGCAAAGCACACCTTCGCGGATCACGAATTTCGCGGGAGCATGGAGCAGGGGGGTCAGCGAACGGAACAGGCCTTGTTCCCGCTGCCGATTCAAGGCCTCCTCAAACGGGTTCATTGCGGTTCCACCAAGGCGAAAGACCGGCGGCGACGGCCTGGGATAAAAGCAAAGCCATCGAAGGCGGCAAAGGCAGACGCTTATGCAGGCCGGGGCAATAAGGAAGAATTCCAAAAAAACCGGTTTGGAGCAAGGCGATCAACGTATCCCGGTTGTCCTGGTAAATCGGGGACAAGGTGGGTTCGGTTTGGCACATGGCCAGTCCGACAATTCCTGCGCCCTTGGAAGCCAGAAAATGGGCGGTGGTCCGGGTCAAATGCAAAGTCCCCAGGCCCGGCCGGCAGGCGATAAGGCAGGGCCATTTTCCTCTGGCCGCTAGGTCGGCGAGGGAAAGTCCGTCGCGCGTGAACGGCGACGCCGCTCCGCCCGCGCCTTCAATCACCAGAAAATCGCAGCGTCGCGCCGCTGTCTCCGCTTGTTCCAAAATCCAATCCGGATCGATCCAGGCCCCGGCGCGCTCCGCGGCCAGGTGCGGAGAAACCGGATCCGGAAAAGTGTAAATGGCGGCAGGAGAAAAAACACCGGGTATGGCAGCTTCGATCCAATCCGCATCGCCTTGGAAAGGCTCTCCGGCCGAAAGCCGCGAGCCGCATTGCACGAGTTTGAGATATGCGGCCCGGAATCCCCGTGAGCGAGCCCACAGCAATATGGCGAGGGACAGGGCCGTCTTGCCGGTTTCCGTTCCCGTTCCCGTGACGCAAAGGATGCGGCTCATGGTGCGGGGAATTTATAAACCGCCAGCCGGGGCGAAAATGCGTTCGCTAACTACCTTTTTCCGCGCGGAACCGGACGATTAGCTCAGTTGGTTAGAGTATCACCTTGACATGGTGGGGGTCACTGGTTCGAGTCCAGTATCGTCCAGTCCGCCCCACTTCCAAAGACTTCCCAGGAAGTATCGTCTTCCAGACCTTAGTTTTCCGCTTTTAGTCGCTATTCAAAGTCGATTTCGCCGGTTTTCCGTTTCTGTCTTGCGCGTTTGTTGGCATTTCCCAAGGCTATCGTGCACAATGGCGGAGACCTGCATTTCGGCGCGGACGGATATCTCTACTTGGGACTTGGGGATGCCGGCAACCCTTACGTGTATAACGCGAACAGCCAGGATCTTCATCGATTCCACGGCAAAATGCTGCGCATCGATGTGGATCGGAAACAGGATACTTTGGAATACGCAATACCGGCGGACAATCCCTTTTTCGGAAGCCCCGACTCGCTGGTTCGGCAGGAAATCTACGCCTACGGTTTCAGGCAGCCTTGGAGGTGGAGTTTTGATCCATTGGACGGCAGTTTGATCCTGGCAGATGTTGGGGATTGGGTGCAGGAAGAAGTAGACATCGTTCAAAAAGGCCGGAATTACGGCTGGAGCATTGCGGAAGGAAACACCTGTTTCAATCGCACCGATGAATTCACTCCTTTGGCCCTATGCGACACCACGGGTTTGGCTCCTCCGATTGCCGTGCTCGATCATGTCCCCATCTCGTCACAGCCCACCGCATCCATTACCGGGGGATATGTGTTCCGAAGGAATCCTGCCTCGCGTTTTTACGGAACCTATTTTTTCGGCGATTGGGTGACCAGAAAACTTTATGCGCTTAGCCAGGGGGTAATCTCGGAAGTCGGCACGGCTCCCGACCAGATGTCCGCTTTCGGGACTGATTCCGCCGGGAATATTTATTTGGTGGGTTACAATAACGGAGTCATTTACCGCCTCGATCACCCGGATCTCCAATCCGCCGTGATGCCGTCCCGGCCCGTTTCTAAAGCCAAGGAACTGAGTCGGAGGGGAGGGAAATGGTGGTTTGACGCCAAGACTTTCCCCGGACTGGAGGAATTTCGCATAGTGGACCTGCAAGGGAGGACGCGCCTTTTCCTGCATCGGGATCTTTTATTCGGGGGATGTGAAGCCGCACTTCCCTCCGGGATTTATCTGGTCACGGGTTTGGGAAAAGATCGCGGTCAGGCTTTTACGCTTTTACTGAAATAAATGATGGGGCGGCGTCAACCACATAAAACGAAAAGACAGATGCCCCCAAGCCATTGGTGCTACATGTTAACCGGGAAGTTACGGCTGACTACTTCTCCAAAGTGATTCTTTTCATCCGGCTGAATCCCCCCCTCGGCACTCAGCCGGGAGAGTGCGTTAATCGACCACGATGGTGTTGATAAGTGTCCCAATCCCCGATTGCGCTGTCACGATGTACACCCCCGATGCCGGTAATCGAATCTCGGACGCCCAGGAAGAGCTTTGATAAACCGCCTTTCCATTCGTAAGACTGTAAACGGAAAATTTTGAGCCCGGCGGGGCTATTTGTGGAATGATCCGAATGACAAGCGTACCGAACATCATGGAACAGAACCTGGTTGTATTCGCGGCGAGATTTCGAACGCCACTTTCGATGGGAGTCGGGACGCAATTTTGCGCCGCCGTGATGGAGTCCCGCAATCGCGTCGCCAAGGCCGCGTTGGAGGAGGCGACATCGGTGGCTTCGGCCAAATCCGTGCGCAAATTGTACAACGCTCCCGAACTGCGGACGTATTTGTAATCTCCCGAAAGAATGGCGAGGTCGGCGGCCTGGTTGGTTTGCACGATGAGCTGGGTACGGGAAGAAACGCTTCCGTTTCGCAAGGTGGGAAGAATGTTCTTGGTATCCCAACATACTCCTCCCGGCAAAGTGAGATTATTCATCGCGGCGAAAGTCGCCATCATGTCCTGCTGGGCGATCATCTGGCCGCTGACCGCGCCCGCGGGGACGGTGCCCGGCCAGCGCGCGATGAAGGGAATGCGGGCCCCTCCTTCATAAATGGAGTATTTTCCGCCGCGCAAAGGTCCGCCGGGCGTATGGCCGTTGAGATTGGCCTGTGAGCCGTCGGTGTACCCGTCCTCGACCACAGGCCCGTTATCGCTGGAAAAAATCAGGAGCGTGCTGTCGACGAGATTCAACCGGGTGAGCGTGGCCATGATTTGGCCCACCGACCAGTCCATTTCCAATAGGGCGTCGCAGCGGATTCCGCATCGGCTTTGGCCCCGGAAGCGCGGATCGGGCCATCGCGGCACATGCACGTCATGGAGCGCGAAATACAGGAAAAAGGGGTTGCTCTGGTTGTTTTCGATGAATCGAATCGCCTTGTCGGTCAGCGTGTCGACCATGAACTCGTCGCTCCAGCGCGCCGCTTGCCCCCCGTTGAACAATCCGATCCGGCTGATGCCGTTGCAGATGGTGCCGGAATGCTGGGCGTCGGCTGGATACAGGAGCATCCCCGGATTCGAGGTTCCCGTGGGAGTTCCCGGGTTCCCAATCGTGATGGGATCGGCGGCGGAGTAGTTGTAAACGTTCCGGTTCTCGACAAAAACGCAGGGAATGCGGTCGGGCGTGGAGGGTATTATGAGGTCGTAATCAAAGCCGATTTCCCGGGGGCCGGGCGCGATAGTGGTGTTGAAATCCAAGGTGCCGCTTCCCAATCCCAGATGCCATTTCCCGACCACCGCCGTGGCATATCCCGCGCTTTTCAGCAGGGAGGCGATGGTGAGTTGGCTGGAAGGAATGGTCATCGCGGCCGTGGGCGAAAGAATGCCGTTGCTCAGTGCGGGCGGGCGCCAGGCGTAAACCCCCGTGAGCAGGGAAAATCGCGACGGGGAACATACTGAAGCTTCAGCATGGGCGTTGGTGAAGCGCATTCCCTGCGAGGCCAGATTGTCCAGATTGGGGGTCTGAACCACGGTGGCGCCGTAGACGCTGAGATCGCCGTAGCCGACGTCATCCGACATGATGAAGATGATGTTGGTTTTTCCCCAGGCGAGGAGAGTGGAAAAAACGGCGGTTATGAGGAAGGCCGGTCCGGAGCGACTCATTTCTGAAAATTCCCCCGCCACGATTTCCCTTTTGATTCGGTTCGCAGTCTTCCATCCGCGGTTCTTCCTCTTTTCACCTTGCTTCCGGGACGGATATGGGGTGGATGCAGCCGGATCCCGGTGACCGCACTTTCCACGAAAAGCCGGGCCGGGGCTATGGGCCCCTTGGTGATGCCGGGGCCGGACCAGAGCAATTGCATATTCGGCGTTGTCGTCGCCGTCCGGTAATATACCCGGTACGGGTGCAGGCCGGCCTGCAAGTTCACGGTCCGGCTGATCTCGGAACCGCTGTTATTGTAGTCCTCGTCCAACACCAATTTATCGTGCAATTTGAAAATGACGCCCTTGTCGGAGGTCGTGTAAAATGTCCAGTTCCCAGCCGTGGGAACCGAGAGGTAACCGGTGAAATACAAACCGGCGTTCTGGGTACGGCTCAAACGCGCGAGGTTGATTTGCGAATCCACATAGGTTCCGATCTGTTGCATCCTTTCAAAATTCGGCACCCAATTCCAGGTTCCTTCGAAGGTGCGCACCTGAACTCCGTTTATTGGGGAAGTAGCCGTAACCGTAGGCACCGGCTCGTTGTCGTAAGCCCGCACCGCGGAGGTGTCCGGCATGCGCAATTGCAACACGCGATCCTTCATCCTTTGTTGCAACCCGGTGAAAAAAGCGGAGGTTCCCGCGAGATTGTTGCCTTCCTTGGAATCCGCGCCCAGATTGAAAATCTTGAAGTTCTGGGTATGGGCGGCGATGTTATTGCGGATGCCCTTGTAGCCTTCCATGTAGACGGACTGGCTCCGAAGGCGGCTCGTGCCTCCGTTATACGCGAAGTCGGCGTAATTGGGCATCGACCCGTTGAAATCGTATTCCACGTAGACGATTCCCTGCTCCTGGGTTCCATTCCCGGTAAGCACGGGGAGCAGGGAAACCCCGTCGATTCTCGCTGGCCGCTCCACTCCCGCGAAATCCAGGAAAGTCGCCATCCAATCGTGAAACTGGGAAAGCTGGTTGGAGGTCCGGTTGGCCAAAATTCTCGTCGGTCCCCAGGCCACCGTGGGCACACGCACGCCCCCTTCGAAAACGTCCCGCTTCATACCTTCGAAAGGCCCGTAGGACTGGAAATTCTGGGGGGTGAAGGAAATGCCCGTGATGTAGCATTCATCGCTTGGGCCGTTATCCGAACTGAAGAACACCAAGGTATTGTTGGCGATCCCCAAATCTCTCACCGTTTGCAGAATGTCCCCCACTTGGCGATCGATGCGGGTCACCACGGTGCCTTGCCGCTCGTAGACGTCCCCCAATCCCAACCCCGTGTAAAGGGGATCCCGATAACTGTCGATGGTTCCGGTGGCCGTATTGATCATGTTTCCGGAATTCCCGATCCATTGCAATCCCGAGGCGGCCCCATTGCCGACCGGATAGGCCACGGTGGGAAGCTGAAGGGCGCCATGGGGGGTGTCGTAGGACAGGAAGAGGAAGAAAGGCTGATTGGGATTATTGGCGGTTCGATTCGCGATGATCTGCTTGGCTTTGGCGGTGAATAAATCCCCCGTATAGCACCGGTTCAAACCGGAGGATACCTCGCTGTTGTTTTCCCAAAGTTCCTTGGGGCTTTGAGCCGTCGGGGAATCGCCCAAGGGCCAGGTGTTGGCGGGATAATGCTGGTGCCCGTCCGCATGCCGGACATAGCCGTAGAAATAATCGAACCCCCGCTTGGTGGGATAGGCCGCCCATTGTGTCGGGTTGGCTCCCGAGCCCTGCAGCCCGTATTTCCCCACCAGGGCGGTGTAATATCCCGCGGTGCGAAGCGTGTTGGCGAAGTTGTAGTTGTCCTCCAAGGCCTTGTCGAATTGGTTGTCGCGGACGTTGGCATGGCCTTGATGCATTCCGCTGATCAGCGAGGCCCGGGATGGGGCGCATACCGGCGCCGGGGCGTAATGCTGGTTCAATATCGTTCCCGCCGCCGCCATTTGATCCAGTTGCGGGGTGCGAATCCTCGTTCCCGTCCGGCTGTTCTGCCAAAACACCCCCAAATCCCCATAACCCAGATCGTCAGCGAGAATGAAAATGATGTTGGGTGGCTGGGCGGGGGATTCGCCCGTCGCGGCAAGGATGCCGAGTATCAGGGAATTAAATAACGCGCGGGGAAATCCCGAGAGCATGCCCTAACAATACGCCAAACAAATCCGCGCTAAGTAAAAACGGGGTCAATTACCGGGTTTGTGCGTAAAACATGGCCAAAGCATAGCGCAGATCCGGCGAAATTGGATCCAACCGAATCGCTTCCAAGAACGCTTTTTCCGCTTCGTGGTTCCGTCCCAGTTTTTGCAGGGACAAGGCGAGGTTATAACGCACGCGCGCATTTCCAGGCATCCGATCCGCCGCGCCGCGAAGATAAGTCGTGGCGCTGTCCAGCAAGCCCTGTTCCGCCAAGGCCAGGCCCAAGCTGTAATAGGCATCGCCGAATCCGGGCTGGAGTTGGATCACTTTTCGCAAATGCCATTCGGCTTGCCGGATCTCCCCTTGGCCCGCCAGGAGTTGGGCCAGATTCATTCGCGCCGGGATGAATCGCTCGTCCATGGCCAAGCAGCGTTCATATGCGCGCCTGGCCTCTTCGGTTTGCCCGAGCCTGGCATGGTAAAGGCCGGCGTTGAAATGCGAGCTGGGGAAGTAAGCGTTGGCCGCGAAAGAACTCTCCTGTTCTTCCATGCCTAGTCGAAAAGCGGCTTGATCCCCCGGGGCCAGGATGGGACCCAGGTCGAGCAAGGAATTCGTCGCCGCCATGCGCACCGCACGGATACTGTCGCTTAATAACCGTGGCAGGGTTGCGAGGCGTGTTTCCCTGGCATCCCCTTCCATGGCCCGGGCCGCCGCCAGGCGCACCAGTTCATTCGAGTCGGTGGCGGCTCCGGCTTTGACCGCAACCGCCAATTTCGTCATGTATCCGCTTAAGGCCTCCAAGGCCGAGGCACGGACCAGTGGATGGTAAAGGGTATCCTGCGCGACGGCCGCTAAAGCCGAATCCCCGCCGGAACCATGCGCCCAACCCAAAGCGAAAGCTTCAGCGAAATGGGGCTTGCGATGGGAACCGAACCATTTCACCACCCATCGGGCGGCCCATTCCGGTTTTTTATCGCGATGGCAATCGTTGCAGGCATTGGGCGTTCCCAGTTTCACCGATAGATCCGGGCGCGGCAGGCGCATACTATGGTCGCGGCGAAAATCCACCTGCATATAGAACTTGCCCGGCATATGGCATTCCACGCAGGAGGCACCACGCGATCCGAAGAGATGATGGTAATGGTTCGGTGTATCGAAGGTTTCGGCCTTATGGCATTGGGTGCAAAGCCGGTTTCCCTCTTGCCGCAATTTTAATCCATGCGGTTCATGGCAATCCGAGCATTTCACGCCTTTCCGGTACATTTTGCTCTGCAAAAACGATCCGTACTCGTAATCCTCTTCGAGAAAATGCCCGTCGGGGTGGTAAAGCCCGGGGCGGATCAAATCGGGCGAATAATTGTCCAGAAAGTTTCGGCTGGCGGATGGGTCCGATTGCAAAGGCGTCCGACGGGAATGGCAGGGCGCGCAGGATTCGATTTGCCGCTGGGCGGATTCGCCATGCAAGGAGGCGGTCAGGCCGTGAGGGTAGTGCGAATCCATTTCCAAATCCTGCCGACTGGAAATCAGTTGTCGAGCCCAATTCACATGCCGGGATCCCGGCCCATGGCAGGCCTCGCAGCTCACGTTGATTTCACGGAATTCCGTGTGGAAGGAATCCTGTTCCGGGAAATAATTCCGGCGCAAACCCGTGGAGTGGCAGTCGGCGCATTGCGCGTTCCAATTCTGCCCGCCCCGCGACCAATGGAACCAGTCGTCGGGTGCCAGGGCGGAATCGGCCAGCGAAAACCACCGCTTTTTCCCGGTGTCCCAGGCCACAGGCAGCCCCTGGATTTTCCCTTTTCCGAAAGCCACCAGGTATTGCTGTAATGGCCTAACCCCGAACGTGTACCGGATTTCATGGATTTCCGGCGGCGATCCGTTCCGGGAAATCTCGACCCAATGCCGTCCGTCCTTTTTCCGGAAGCGGAAAGATTCTCCGAAGGCGGCGATGGATGCTGTATCGAAATTCCCCAGCACGGCGGAATCATCCGCGATCCGCATGGCCTGGGCGTGATCCGAGGCGCGCCAAGCCTCGGCTTCGGCGGCATGGCAGCGGGAGCAGGCCTGGGAACCGACGAATTCCGGAACGCCGTCCGTCGGGGGGATTTCCGGCCTCACGCAGGCGAAGAGAAGAGGAAGATGCAGTGCGGTAAAGGCAGGCGCCTTTAGCCGAAAACTTCCAGAGCGGATGCTCCCTGATCCTGGCATGCGCCGGACATAATAGCAAGCGGAGGTGGGCTTATTTCAGCAGGATCATTTCTTCGACTTCTCCGACACGAACCGCTTTGTCCGGCTGGTTACCCAAAATGCAATCATGGCGTCCAAGAGGATGAAATGGTGATCTTCGCGTTCATCGGACAGGCTCTTGTCGGCTGGCTGCTCGCCGACCTTTTCAGTGGAATTTTTCACTGGCTTGAGGATCGCGTGCTGCGCACCGATACGCCCATCCTCGGCCGCGCCGTGGTGATCCCCAATCGGGTGCACCACACCGATCCGCTCGCCTTCACCTACTCGGGCTTCGTCAGCCGCAATGAGTGGCTTTGGGTTGTCGTGGCGCTAGTCTCCATCCCCCTGTGGTTTGCTGGCGTCCCAGTAGCCCTATGGGCCGCCATGACGCTCGGCGGCCTCGTCGTCAACGAGGTGCACAGGCTCGCACACCGGCCGGTGCTCGCTGGCCCGATGGTGAAGACGCTTCAGGAGATCGGCATCTTCCAGAGCCCCCGACATCACACCGGCCATCACCGGGCGCCGACGGATACCCGCTACTGCATCCTGACCGACTGGCTCAACCCGGCCCTGGATCGCCTTGGCGTCTGGATCGGCCTGGAACGTTTCCTGGGGTGGATCCATCTGGAGCCGAATCGAGGCACGGCTTAGGGGTCACCAAAACTTTTTCCGGTATTGCAACGGGCTGAATCCCATGTACTTCTTGAAATGCTGGGTGAAGGCGCTTTGGTCGTAAAAGCCGAGATCGCCCCCGATGTCGGCCATGGACAGTTTGCGATCACGGAGCAGGTCGCAAGCCATGTGGATGCGCGACTTGATCAGAAATTGCCGCGGTGTAGTGTTGAAGGTGGCCTTGAATTTTCTTTCAAATTGCCTGACCGAAAGCGCGGAAAGCCTGGCCAGGAACTTCGCGGACACGTTCTCCTTGGAATGGCTTTTTAGGTAATCCACGGCCGCGCCGATTTCCGTGGCCGGTCCGGTGGCCGGATCGGGACCGCGGTACTTATGGATGGTTCCCATGACGCCGATGACTTCGCCGGACTTGGAAATCACGGGGAGCTTGTTGGTGACGTACCAATCCGGGATTCCCTGAAAGTTCAGGAAAAGTTCCAGGATGTTCAGCATGGGTTGCCCCGCGTCCAGAATCCGCTGGTCGTCCTCCCGATACTTCTCGGCCAGGCGCGGGGGCAGCAGTTGGAAATCCGTGCGGCCCACGAAATTCTTTTCCGAATCGAAACCGTAATGCCGCACCAATCCTTCATTGGCGAACAAAAGAGTCCCGTTGCGGTTTTTTACAAAAAAGAGGATGTCGGGTAGATGATCGAAAAGACGGTGGAAATGATGCTCGGGCGGGATTTCCGCCAAGAACCGCTCCCGCAACCCTTGTACGTCCTCTTCTGCGGAAAAAGTCATCCAGTTCGCTCCTGTCGGCTTTCCCGATAAAAGGTATAAGCCGCCTGTTCCGACGGCATCCTTAAAATTTTCGAAAATGCCGCTTTTTTCCCAAAAGTCTTCCGGAAAGTCCAATTATTTCTCCCCGGCGGGCCTTATCTTGAAGTTTAACCAGCGCAAACTTACCGGAAGGAAATCGCATGAAGAAGACGAAAGGCCCCATGGGAAAACGCGCCGTCTCAGCCTTGCGAAATACCGCCGTCTGCGCAGCGCTCGCGTTCGTCGCGGGAACCACGGCCCAGCCGCTGGTCAAGAACGGGAATTGCCCGACGCTGACGCGATCGTCGGCTCCTTGGCTCAATACGCCGGAAGCGATCAACCGATTCATCTCCAACAATACCTACCCCTCCACCCTGAGAGCCAACCCCGGGACCATGCAGGACCCGCTGACGCCCCAGCAATCCGTCAATTGCAGCCAGGTCCCCACCGGCTTCCGGGCCGAAATGTGGGCCTCGGA
>JBGPFT010000027.1:0-12372 GCA_041483475.1 Fibrobacteria bacterium
CGAGAAAAATTTCCCGTGGATCCGTGGGAAAAGCTTGTCCTCGACTTGGCTTCTTCAAAACTGAATCGGGAACAAACGACGGAACGATTGCGATCGTTGCTCAAACCTTAACTCCTGTAACTCCCGTTGATTTTCACGTAGTCATAGCTGAGATCGCAAGTCCAGTAAGTCCAGCCCGCTTTCCCCAGGCCCAAATCCAGACTTACGGAAACGTCCTTCTCCTGCATGCGCCGCGCCATATCTGCCTCGTCGCGCGGCAACGGCTTTCCGTGTTCGAATACCCTGACCCCGCAAAATTCCAGGGAGAGTTTGGCCATGTCCAGCGAGGCCCCGGAAGATCCGGCCGCCGCCAGCACACGGCCCCAATTGGCGTCGCCGCCGAAAAAGGCGGTTTTCACCAAAGGCGAATTCGACACCGCCCGCGCCACCGCCTTGGCGTCGGATTCGGAATCTGCTCCGCCCACTTCAACGGAGATGAACTTGGTGGCCCCTTCCCCGTCGCGCACCACGGCCTGCGCAAGCTTCCGCATCAAATCTCCGAGGGCCGCGTCGAAGTTCCGGCGTTCGGCCGGCGGCAAGGCGGCATACCGGATCCCGCTGGCCCCGTTGGCCAAAAGCAGCGCCGTGTCGTTGGTACTCATGTCGCCGTCCACCGTGATGGAGTTGAAGCTGCGATCCACGGCTCCCAAAAACGCGGGGCGATAATCGGAATCGAGGCCGATATCCGTGGTGATGAAGGCCAGCATGGTGGCCATGTTGGGGCAAATCATGCCCGCGCCCTTGGCCGCCCCCCCGATCCGCACCTCACCATCCGCGAACTTAAGCGAAACTTCCGCAGTTTTGGGAAAAGTATCCGTGGTCATGATAGCGGTGGAAAAGTCCGCCGCAAGCTTGGTGTCATGGCTCAAAGCGTCGATGCCCTTGCGCAAGGATTCCATGGGCAGGACTTCGCCAATCACTCCGGTGGAGCATACCAATACCGCTCCCTCGCTCCCGAAAACCTTCCGTACCCGGGCTACCGATTCCAGGGCGTCCTCATATCCCTTCGGTCCGGTGGCGGCATTCGCATTGCCGCTGTTGACGAGCACATGGGACACGGCCTGGCCCGCCGCCAAGGCTTCCCGGCAATAGCGTACGGGAGCGGCCGCTGCGGCGTTGCGGGTGAAGGCGCCGAAAGCGGTAGCCGGAGGTTCGCTGGCCAAAACGCCCAAATCGGGCTGTCCGCTCTTCTTGATGCCACAGGCTGTGCCGCGCGCGGAAAAGCCTTTGGGATAGGAGACATTTTTCATGTTGTTTTCCCGCTTCGAACCTCCTATAATTAATTTCTAATCGACCCGAAAAGAAGATCCGCTTTGACATCGACGTGGGCCGCTGGCGGCCCGCGTTCTTTGTTTGGGCTTTCGCCTAGGAGCATGTATGGCCGAAAACCGACTTCCCATGACCCGGCAGGCTTATGACAGGCTGGGCCAGGAATGGGATCACTTGAAGAAAGTGGAGCGTCCGCTCATCATTGTGGAGATCGCCGCCGCGCGCGCCCAGGGGGATTTGGCCGAGAACGCCGAATACCATGCCGCCAAGGAAAAGCAGGGCATGCTGGAGGACAAGATCCGGGAACTCGAGGACCGGCTGGCGCGCGCCGAAATCGTCACCGCCGATCCGTCGGGAAGCGATCACATCATCTTCGGCGCGGTGGTGTCGGTGAAAAACCTCGGCACCGACAAGGTGGTGAAATACACCTTGGTGGGTTCCGACGACGTGGACGCCGCCCAGGGAAGGATCTCCAGCGCCTCACCCATCGGCAAAAGCCTGATGGGAAAGAAACCCGGCGACGTGGTCGAGGTGGAGATTCCCAAGGGCCGGCTGAAGCTGGAAATCCTCGACTACCGTTAGGACGCCATGCCCGTTTACGCCTTCGTCGGCAGCGACGACCTGCGCAAGCAAGAGGCGCTCGACGCGGAACTGGCGCGCTGGGAGGCCGCGGAAGCGGGCAACCCGCCGGTGCGCGAATCCCATTTCGGCGAGGAACTGAATGCCGCTCAGGTCGCGGAGTCCTATCAAACCGCCGATCTCTTCACCCCGCGCAAATCCCTGATCGTCCGCAATTACGACAAGCTCCATGCCGCCGGGCAGAAGACGCTGGAAAAAGCCTTCGAAAACGAAAACCCCCAGGTGGCGGTATTCCTCGCGGCGGAAAAGCTGGACGGCCGCTCCGCGTTCGCCAAGTCCCTGGACAAGGCGGGACGGCTGCTCGAATTCAAGTCGCCCTACGGCGACAAGATCCCCGCCTGGCTGATGGAGCGGGCGAAAAGGCGTTATGGACGCTCCCTCGGCGCCGCGGAGGCGCGATTGCTCCAGGACATCGTCGGGAACGAACCCGCCGAGCTGGATCACGAGCTGGAAAAGCTCGACACATTTCTGCCCAAGGGTCGAGCGATCACGGCCGAGGCCGTGGAAACCTTGGTCAGTCCGCTCAAGGTTTTCGCCATCTTCGAATTCCAGAAGGCCATGGGCCTGGGCGTCAAACGGGATTTCCTGCCCGCCTTGCGGAATTTGCTGGATCACGGCACCGACGGGTTCCAGGTGGTATTGCGGCTTTTCTCCCATTTCCTGACCTTGGCGAAAATCCGGGCCATGCTGGACGAAGGCGCCGGCGAAAAGGAAATCCAGGAGGCCTGCAAGCTCAACCATTTCATCCACATCGTGAAGGAGAAATACCCGGAGCAGGCGCGCAGCCGCACGCTGGCGCGTTGGAAACTGCTCCTGGCCCGGCTGGCGCGGCTGGAAGGGGAGATGAAACAGGGGCGTTACCTCCACCGCTTCGAGGTGGAGATGGCACTGGCGGGAATGCTATGATGGACCTTGTGCGCATCAAGACGGGTTGCGGCGGCCTGGACAAAATGCTGCGCGGCGGCCTGCTGCCGGGTTCGGCAACTTTGGTGGAGGGATCGGCCGGAACCGGGAAAACCACCCTGGCCCTGCAATTCCTCATGCAGGGCGTGGCCGAAGGGAAGTTCGGCGTCCTTTTCGCCTTCGAGCAGTTTCCGGAGCAATATTACGACTGCGCCGCGGAGTTGGGCTGGGATCTCCGCGCTTTGCGCAAGGAAGGCAAGCTGGAGATCATCTTCACCTCTCCGGAAAACTTCCTGGCGGACAACTCGGAACCGGAGGGGAAAATCGCGGCCCTGCTCGCCCAACGCGGTGCGAAGCGCGTGGTCGTCGACAGCATGACTCATTTCGAAAGCCTGGCCGGCGACGTGGGGCAGTTGCGCGCCATCGAAACCGAGGTGGTCAACGCCTTGAAGCGCGAAGGTGCCACCGTGCTGCTGCTCAAGGAGAACGCCAATGTCCTCGGCCGCTGGGACGCGTCCGTGAACAAGATCCCCTTCATCGTGGACGCCTACCTGCTGCTGCGCTATCTCGAGGTGGACTCCGAAATCAAACGCTGCCTGATGGTTCTCAAGATGCGGGGGAGCGATCACGACAAGGACATCGTGGAATATTCTATCGGCCCGGGAGGCCTGACGGTCGGGGAAAAGTTCCAGGGGATTTCGGGGATATTTTTGGGGACGGGGATTCCCGCCCGGTAGGGGCGACTCGCGGGTCGCCCCTACCGGGCGGGTACCGGCATAATTCCCAACACCATCCGCAATCTTCTAACCCCCGCCGCCAAATCCGTCAGTTCCGCGACCCAATTCGGATCGACGCGGGCGGCTCGGCGCAGCGTTTCCTCCAAAACCGCGCGGTCGTTGTAGGGTCCCGTACTGTCCTCCCCAGAGCCAAGATTTTCGCCAGAAGCCGGTTCGAGGGGAATGCGCGCACCCTTGGCGAAAGAGCGAAACAAGCGGTTATGCAGCCTGCGCCGCAAAGGCGCCAGCCCGCGCTTGGGAACCGAGGTTATTTCCTCCTCGTAATACGCGCGCTCCGCGGAAGTAAGCCGATGGGAATGGCGCCCCAAAGTTTCGCGCGCCCGGGATCGCGAGGCGACTTCCATGCGCTCGCCCAGGGCCTCCAGGGGCGTAAGCGCCAGCGCTTCAACCGGCATGCGGAGCTCGTGCCAAAGCCTGGAGCAATACCTCTTGCGCCTTGAGGGAGTTTTCCTCCAGCAACTCCGCGGAACGCTCCTCGAAGCGGCGGAGGATGGCCTCGGTCTTTCCGGGCAAAGCCTCAATCGCAGATTTGAGACCGGATTGTTGCGATGCCGAAACTTCAACCGATTTCCGCGCCTCATCCGCGGTTTTTTTCAATTGCTCCGCGGCCTGCTTCAATTGATCCGAAGCCTCGCGCCAAGCGACGTCGCCCCGGGAAAATTCGCGCTGCAACGCCGCGTTCTGCCCCCGGAGTTTTTCCAGCGCCGACTCCATCCTTTCCTCAGTTTTTTTCTCGCCCGCCGCCTGGAGGGCGGCTTCGACTTTGGCCATCATGGTTTCCAAGGCGCTGCGCAAGCCTTCGGTTTCGATCCGGGAGCGCGCGAAGCCTTGGCGCAAGGCCCAAAAGCCGGCCGCTGCGACCGTACATATGACCAATCCCAAAATCGTGATTCCCATCTTCCCTTCCCTTTCTTCCTGTTTACGCCGCCGCGAAGCCGCGCAGATAAAGCTCCCATTTCCGATCGTAATGATCCAGCATGGCCAAGGTCAGACGTTCCGCCACTCGCGACAATGCGCGCATGAAACCGATGAAACCGTTGCTGGCGGCGTCAACGTCGCGCCAAGGCGCGGCAAGATCGCGCACCAAGGATCCGGAATCGGCGAAACGCCGTCCTTCCCAACGCTCCACCGCGCGCGTGAAGGATCCCTCCGCGAAATCGCCCAAAGACAGGCGCAGGGATTTCCAGGCCTCGATCTCCCCCTGACGGGCGGCGACCTCCAGGACCGGCAATATCCGGGTGGAATTGTCCGACACTGCCTCCTTGTGCCAGGCGGCGATGAATTCGGCTTGCAACGCCTGCCAGCGTCCGGCCACCGCGCCCCATTGGCGCGCGCAATCCGAGGCCATGTCATGCAGCGTCTGCAAGTACAGCATCTTGGCTTCCTTGCCATCGCCCTTGCCCGCCAAGGCCGTCCCTCCCTCGGGAAGATCGACGAACCATTGGTTACGGGTCAGAAAAGGCAGCAGCACCTCCACGGCCAGGCGTTGCGCCCATCGCTCGCGGAATTCCGCGAACTTGAGCTGCGCGTCGCGCCGCAATTCATCCATGGCTCTGTGCACCCGGCGCAAAAGCGCGGGGGCTCCCGGCAGTCGCGGGGCCTCTTCCGTATTCTCCAGCAAAGTCCGCAAGAGCAGCACGTGGCGGTGATCCAGCCAGGACGCGAGAGTTTCGACACCGGCTTCGGGCGGCAAGGGAGGATGGGCGAGCGGGAGCATGCCTTCCGGACGGAAGGCTTCGAGACTTTTTTCGACCGCCAGCATCGCGCGGCAAATATAACCGTCCGATATCAGGGGTGAGGGGAAGCGGCTTCGAACCCGAATTTGAATTCCACCCCTAGCGCCGCGCCCGAATCGGCGGGAACTTCGCCGGAAAGTTCCATCCGCAATTCCCGCAGGAACCCGGACTTGGCGTCGAAGCGGAAATCCCCGGCGCCCGTCAATTCCGTCCCGGCGGCCCCGGATCCGGGAAGGCGGAGGATGTACCATCTTTCCCCCCTGACCCGCCCCCCGCCCGCTTTTTGATCCGCCTGCGCCCGGATTTGGATCAGGACCGCTCCGGGCGCGGCGGGATCGAACAGCGATTGCGTATCGGCGGGCGGGGCTGGAAACGAGAACACCGGCAGGGAAGCCGCCAGCAAGGGGCCGAGGCGATAGATGAATTCCCCGCGCGGCAATTCCGGGGTTTCCGCGAGATCGAAAACCCGGCCGTCCCCGGCCATGCGCCAGGTCGCCCGGTAGCGCCGCAGCCCCTCGCGCATGAAAGCCAACTCCCCGGAATCCCGTTCGGAACTCGAAAAAGAAATGGAATCCACCGATATTTCCACCGCGATCCCCGCCGCCGTGTCTACGCGGCGGAGATGGACGGCGGCTGCGAGACGCGATCGGTATTCCCGGGCGTTCCCGGGACGGGCGGCGGAAAAATCCGCTTCGATGCGGGCGGCGAAGGGGGCTCCCGACAGCGCGTAATTCGCCGCGGGGCCCTGGGGATGGCAGGCCAGCAACCACGGCGCGGCGGCGGCCCACGGTATTTTCCTCACCATTTTTTCAGGGCGTGATGACCGTTTTCTCGACCTGCGGCGAGAGGAGGAATTCCAGATACGAGGACTCGAAGGTTTTGTCGGCAAACCGCGCCCGGACGGACTGGAACGCGGCGGCCTTGGCCGAGGGGTTTCCTCCTTCCCGCTTGAGATACTCCAACAGCGCCTCTTCCAGGGAAGGGGACGCGGGCGGAGCCGTCGCCAGGATTCGTTGCAACGCGGCTTCGTCCATGCGGCCGGCGAAATACGCCAGGAACAGACGCTCGCGCCGCGATACCGCGTCGTTCACGAATATGCGGTTGTCCACGAAGAAGCCCGGCTGCGCGGTCAGCGATTGCGCCGCGCGTCCATGGGCGATGCTCCTGAAAGCGGCGCCCGGAACGTCGGAGAAATCCTTTCGCAATTGGGAAAAGGCCGCCTGGGCAGGGTCAACCCGTCCTTGAAGCAATTCCAGGGCGCCTTCCAGGAAAACCTGCTCGGCCAAAACGGCGCGATCGCCCCCCGCGTAGTTGCGACCCGAAACCAATAGCCGGTTGGCCTCGACCAAATCACCTTGTCCGATGGCGTTGCGCACCAGAATGTGGCGCAAATCGGCCTGCACATCCTCGACCCCGGCGTAATAATCCAGCAACGCGGAGCCTTTCTGCAGCGCCGCGCCGACGCCCAGACGACGGAACAGCTCCAGCAATTCCACATGGGCTCGGCCCACCTGGGCCCGGAAAAGATCCTCGTTCTCGATCAGGAAACGGATTTCCTCGTTGAAGCGCCGAAGACAGGCGTCGGGAGTCGCCGTGTTCAGGCAGGCGTAGACCGCGTCCACGCGATTTTGCACCACGGCGCGATTGAAATCGGATTCGGGGTAAGTGGCGTGCAAAAGCTTCAGCCTCTGGTACCCTTCCGATTCGCGCCCCGTTTGGAATTGGCATTGGGCCAGTTGGAACAAGGCTTCGGGAATGAGGCTCGGTTCCTTGGAACCTCCGGCCGCCGCCGTCAAATGCTGTATGGCCTGGGGGAAATCCCCCATCACCATGTGGCTTTTGCCCAGCTTGAGATGGGCCTCGAAACTGGCGGCCTTGCCCGGATAGGTGTCGATGACGTGGCGATAGGCGGGAATGCTGTGTTTGATGAACCCTTCCTCTTGATAGGCATCCGCCACCACCGTGGGTCCCGCGGCCAGGGCCACGGCTTTCTTGTAGATGCGGATGTCGTCGATGGCGAGGCCCCCGTTCCAGGTATAGAAACCGATCTTACTGTTGCGCTCGATTTTCACCGGCAAGGCGTAGAATTTTTCCACCAGCAGGCGGTCGTCGACGCGCAGGCGCAGGAAATGCCCTTCCTTCTCCAAGGAAACCTTGTAGGCGATGCCCCCGTTGAGGCGCGCGGGGGCGCCGCCGTGAGGGAAGCGCGTGCGCGGCCCGTATTCGATGTCGGCCTGCCCTCCGCCCCATTCCCCCAAGGTGAACCGGAACGACTCCTCCGGGGTCGCCCCGAACAGGAAGGCGTTGAAGTCGCCGTTGCCGCCTTCCAACCCCTGCGCGGTGAATTCCACCTTGAGATCGCCGAAGAATTCCTGATCAGCCACCGCGCAGCACAATCCCGCGCAGGTTCCTTGCAGGCGGCCGTCTGAGACCCTCCAGGAGGACGAAGGCACCCAGGCCTTGCCGTTGAAATCCAGGGAAGTGAACGGCGTGAGCGAATCCGGCTTGGAGAACGACTCCTCCAGCACCAGGCCGAAGGGCGTTTCCTTGTTCTTGCTTTGCATGGAAAGGAAAATCCCGACCAAAGTCCCCACCGTGACGAAAAAGGCCGCG
The DNA here is from genome assembly GCA_041483475.1 of Fibrobacteria bacterium. GTDB lineage: Bacteria > Fibrobacterota > Fibrobacteria > UBA11236 > UBA11236 > UBA11236. Next base: position 7,997 of record JBGPFT010000027.1, read on the forward strand.
CCGATGTACAACACGGGATTGGTTTTGACGAAGCGCCAGGCCAGCTTGAAGAAGCCCGGCGGCTTGGCCAGGATGGGCTGGCCGAGACGGAAGGCGTGCAGATCATGGAGCAGTTGCTCCAAATCCTGGTAGCGTTCCGCGGGATCCTTGGCCATGGCCTTGGCGATGATGGCGGCGAAGTCGGAATCGATCCAGGGAGAGAGATAGCGCAGGGGCACAGGCTCGGCCTGGATGGCGTTGAGCGCAGTCTGGTGCAAGGAGCGCGGATCGAGATAGGGATTCTTGAAGGAGATGAGTTCGTACATGATGATCCCCAAAGCGCAGATATCGGCGAGCACGCCGACTTCCTCGCCTTGCGCCTGCTCCGGGGACATATAGGCGGGCGAACCCACCACCTCGCCCGACAGGGTCAGCGACACGTTGAGATCCGGATCCACCGCCTTGGCCAGGCCGAAGTCGATGACCACGGGCGTCAGGCCGCGCATGAGGATGTTGATGGGCTTGAGATCGCGGTGCAGAATCCCCTGCTTGTGGCAATAGGAAAGCGCTTCGCCCAACTGAACCATGATTTCCAAAGTCTCGTCGAAGCTCGGTTTCTTCTCGTGCAGGTGGGCGAGCAAATCGGAGCCCTGGATGTATTCCATCACCAGGAAGAAAGCGCCCTCCTGCTCCCCCACCTCGAAGATGCGGATGACGTTGGGGTGGTTCATCTTGGCCAAGGCCCGCGCCTCGGCCTGGAAGCGTTCGATGAAGCGCTGTTGCAGCATGGTGCCGAACAGCACCTTGACGGCCACCACGCGATCGAGATCGGGCTGATGGGCCTTGTACACCACGGCCATTCCACCCCGTCCGATTTCGTTCAGAATGATGTATTTCCCCAGGCGCGCGCCCGATTCCAGATTGGAAAGCGGCTTGATGCCGCCGGTGGTCGAGCTCATGGCGCGGAAAACGAAGCGGGGGTTTCCAGCCTATCCAGAACGGCGCGCAATTCCGGGGGCAGCGACGCGCGGAAGGAGCGTGCGCGTCCGCCCTCGTCCCAGGAAATCTCCTCGGCGTGGAGGAAAAGCCTGCGCAAGCCAATCGCCTTCATGCGTCCGCGAACCTCCGAGGGGCGGCCATAGCGCGTATCCCCGGCCACGGGGAATCCGAGATGCGCGAGATGGGCGCGGATCTGATGCATACGTCCGGTGTCAATTATAACCTGGAGCAGCGCATGGGATCCAAGCTTTTTCAGCGTGTGGTACCTGGTTCTGGCGGACTTTCCCCCCTTTGCCCCGACGCGCGACTTCGCTCCGGCCGCGCTGTCCTCCCGGATCAGCGGAGCGTCGATCACTCCCGACTCGGGTGGATGGCCTGCCACCAAGGCCAAATACCGCTTGTGGATCTTCCCCTCGCGCAAGGCCGCCGTCAGGGATCTGAGGCGCGGGCCGGTTTTGGCTATCAAAATGACGCCGGAGGTTTCCTTGTCGAGGCGATGGGCCAGGGCTGGGGAAAACACACTCCCCCCCTGCCCCCCGAGGGGGGCCAGGTAGGTGAGAACGCGTTCGATCAACGAGGCCCCGGGCGGAATCCCCGTCCCCGGATGCGCGGCCATGCCCGCGGGTTTGTCGACGACGAGCAAATCGGAATCTTCGAAAATAATCGGGGGCGGATGCCCCACCCCCTGTGGGGGCACGGCATGCCGTGCCCCCACAGGGGGTGGGTTGCATTCTTCCGGTTTGAGGCCGTACACCTGCAATACTTCACCGGCCAATAACATTCGCTTTTGTTCCACCGGACGGCGATCGATTTTGATTTCGTCGCGCCGAAACAGGGATTGCAACCGCCCCGCGCCCATGGGGGCCAGGTATTTCCGCAAAAATCTTTCCGCGCGTTGACCGGCATCGTCGGATCCGATGGGGATTTCTAGGAGCAACTCAGCCCCGATTCCACGCCGCCACGGCCTCGGCCAGGCGAAACCCGTCGGCGCCGGAGGAGACAATGCCCCCGGAATAACCCGCGCCCTCGCCGATCGGGTACAACCCTTCGGTGTTTTTCGATTGCAGGGTTTTCGGATCGCGGACGATGCGCACCGGCGAGGAAGTGCGCGATTCGGGACCGATGAGAAGCCCGTGGCGGATAAAGCCGGGGATTTTGCGATCGAAAGCCCGGAACGCCTCGGCCAGAGTACCCGCCACCACGGAGTCGAACAAGGAATTGAAATCGCACCAGCGCAATGGCTTCTGAAATGAGGTGCGCGGCAAATCCCCCGTGTCGAGACGATGCTCCAGAAATGCCGCGGCGGTTTGCGCGGGATAGGTGAAATCGCCGCCGCCCAGGATGAAAGCTTTTCGCTCCAAATTTTGTTGGTATTCCAGTCCGGCCAGCACTCCGCCCGACAGCATCGCAGCTTTGACGGACACCACCACGGCCGAATTAGCAAAAGCGGTGGCGCGGTTGGAATAACTCATACCGTTGACGCAGATTCCATCCGAGCTGTCGGCGCAGGGGATTACCACGCCGCCGGGGCACATGCAAAAGGAATAGGCGCCGGCCTCTTTGCCGCTCCAGGTGAGGAAATATTCGGCCGCTCCCGTGGCGCGCGTCTCCACTTTTTCCCCCAGTTGGCGCCGGTTGATGAATGCCTGCGGATGCTCCACGCGCAAGCCCACGGAAAAATCCTTGCGCTCCATGCCCACGCCCCGGGTCGCCAATGCCGTATATAGCGGATGGGCCGAAAGACCTGGAGCCAGCACCACGGCGTCGAAGGGGATTTCCACGCCGTCCACCACCACGCCGCGGCAACGCCTCGCTTCCACCATCAGATCGGTAACTTCCGTTCCGAAGCGAAAGGTGGCGCCGGCCTCCTCGCAATGTTTTCGGAATGCGCTGACGATGAATTGCAATTGATCGGTGCCCAGATGCGGATGATGCAAGGCGAGAATTTCTTCCTCCGCGCCGCAAGCCACGAGTTCCTTCATGAAGGCTTCGGTATGGGCGTTGCGCGTGCGAGCCGTCAGCTTGCCGTCGCTGAAGGTCCCGGCGCCGCCTTCGCCGAAAAGGATGTTCGATTTCGCGTCGAATTTGTTTTGCTTGATGAAAAGACGGATGTCCTTGAAACGCTCCGTCACCGGTTTCCCCTGTTCAAACACGGTGACCGCGTATCCCTTGCGGGCCAATCCCAGCGCGGCCGCGAGGCCGGCCGGACCCGAGCCCACCACCGCGACCTTGGGCCCGGGCAGGGAAAATGCGACGCCTTGGGGAGAATTTCCTCCTACCGCGGACGCAGGCAAGAGGCGCGGGTGTTGCAACGAAGTCGCGGAAGCGAACTCCAGCGAATATTTCCACACCGGGTGATTGCGCTTGCGCGCATCCAAAGATTTCCGCACCACCTTCAAACCTGACAAGGATTTTTCGGGTACGCGCAGGAATTTCGCCAAAGCGCCGGGCAGCGCGGTTTCCTCCGCGCCCACGGGCAAGGGGATTTGATGGATAAGGTATTGGGCCACTAGTCTTCCAAAACTCCGTACTTTCCCCGCTGGAAATCGGCGACGGCTTCGTAAATCTCATCCTCGGTGTTCATCACGAAGGGGCCGTAGGACACCATGGGTTCGTCGATGGGTTCGCCGTTGAGAAGCACCAGCTGCGCCCCGGTTACCGCTTCCACCGCGATGCTTTCGCCTTTGTTTTCGAAAAGCACGAAGTCCAAGCCCTTGGCGGCCTTTCCGTTGATTTTCACCTCGCCCGACATGACCATCAATGCGGCGTTTTCCTTTGCCGAAAAGGAAAAATCGGCGCGGCCCGCTGGATTCAAACGGATGTCGAACATGTTGATCGGAGTGAAGGTTTTTGCGGGGCCTTTGGCTCCTTGATAAGCGCCCGCGATGATTCGTACGTCGCCGGCATCCTTGGGCAGTTTCACCTTTCCCATTTGCGCCGCCGTGAGTTCCTGATAGCGCGGCGGATGCATTTTATGCGCCTTGGGCAAGTTGACCCAGATCTGCATCATATGCATGGGACCGCCCTTGGCGGCGTAATTCTTCTCGTGATACTCCTTGTGCAAAAGACCCGATCCCGCCGTCATCCATTGCACGTCGCCCGGGCCAATCACGCCTCCGTTTCCGGCGCTGTCGTGATGCGCCACGCTGCCCGCGAAAGCCAAGGTCACGGTTTCGAAGCCGCGATGCGGATGCGGCCCCACGCCGCGCCTTTCGCTGTCCGTAGGCGGATAATTGTGCGGCGGATGATAGTCGAGCAAAAGAAAAGGGCTAATCTTTTTGGAAAGCGCGCCGCCGGGCGAGATGTATCCCATGACCTTGAAGCCGTCGCCCACCATGTGGAAACCGGGGGCGCGATGGATTCCTTCGATGACGCGTTCGTTCGGCATGTTCAACTCC
>JBGPFT010000028.1:0-12248 GCA_041483475.1 Fibrobacteria bacterium
AGGAATTCCTGGATTCGATGAATGGCTGAGATCGACTCCCTGGGCCTGCTCGGCTGCGGACACATGGGCGGAGCCCTGGCGCGCGGCGCCCTCAGCGCGAAATTGTTGCCCTCGAATCGCCTCTTTGTTTTCGATCCCCAACCTGAAGCCCTCCGTTCCCTGGAAGCGCTGGGATGCTGGCCGGCGGCTTCACCCCTGGAACTTTTCCAAAAGGCCGGAACCGTAGTGCTGGCCGTCAAGCCCCAGGTGTTCAAGCAGATGGCGGTGGAGTGGAAGCGCGCCTTCGCCTCCTTGCCGGCCAAAATCGTCATCAGCGTCATGGCAGGAATCCGCTTGGCCAATCTCCGCGAGGTTTTCCCTCCTTCCTGCACCTTGATCCGGGTCATGCCCAATTTGGGCTTGTCCGTGGGCCAAGGGGCCACGGCCATCGCTTCCGATGGATTGACCGAGGAGACCCTGCGCCTCGCTGAAAACTTGTTTCGCGCCTCCGGCATCACCGTCCGGGTGGCGGAGAATCAACTCGACGCCGTCACCGGGCTTTCGGGCAGCGGTCCCATGTACGTGTTCGAATTCGTGGAAGGCTTGACGCAGGCGGGAGTGAAATCCGGGCTGGCGCCCGAGACGGCCTATGCATTGGCGCGGCAAACCGTGAAGGGAAGCCTGAAGTTGCTGGAAAATTCCGAGGATGTGCCCCCCGTTTGGACGAAAAAGGTTTGCTCGCCGGGTGGCACCACGGAACGGGCCTTGGCGGTTTTGGAGCAGCAGGGGTTCAAGGATCTACTGGGTAAGGCCGTGGAAGCGGCGATGAAGAGATCGAAGGAATTGTCGAAATAAAGTTTTTGGTATTAAGCGGCGAAAGCCTTCCAGCTTTCGGGATGCATCCAAAGCAAGGCGCGCTCCAGCGATTCCCGTTCCGTCCGGGATCGTTCTTCCTTCGCGTACAGTCCGGCCGCCCATTCCCGCCAGCGCCGGTATTCACGCAGCATATTCGGCTTATCGATCAGGGTTTCGGAGCAACGATCCATCAAATCCAAGACGCGCGCATAGCTTTTTTCGGCTTCGACTGGGTCTCCGCGTTCGACCCAATGCCCTGCGCGTCGCATCTCGGCGGCCACCGAAAGAATGCGTTGGCCGGGGCTGAGGCGGAGGAAGCTGTCCTGCTTTGTCGGGTTCGACTCAAATGGCATCCGTCACCCATTTCCGCACCACGCCGGCGACGCGTTCCCGGAGAGTTGGATCCTGCAAGGTCAGGGAGGAGTTGCTCTGTGCGGGGCGGATGTTGATCAGCGACGTGTATTCAATGAAATCATCTCCGGTTTTTCCCGGATAGAGGTTCAGACCCCATAAGTCCTTTTGGACGGCTCCCTCCTCCAGCAATAGGGCTTCGAGGTCCGCATGCATCTCGGCGTCCACCGCTAGCCGTCCCCGGCCCAGATCCGCCACAGCCTTGGACATGGATTCGTAATGCGTGCAATGGGAATTCACCAGTTCTAGAAGAGTAATCGGGGTTTCCAGTATGGGCATGGGGCAAAGGTAATCGGCGTACCAACCTGTACTGACTCCGCCGGCGCTTAGGCGGGGCCTTTAATCTTTCTTTCTTGTTCGGGCGCCGGGAAAGCCGGACTAAAGCCATTTTTATGGGGTATGGAAGAACCCCGTCCCGGAATCCTCATCGTGGAGGCGGATCCCCAGATGTCCTGGCTGCTGGAAACCATTCTGGCGGGAAGCGATCGCCAGGTGTTCGCGGCCGGCACCGTCGCCGAGGCCCATCGACTGATGCGGGAGAAGCCCGTCGAACTCGTGGTGCTCGATTTTTCCTTCCCGGATGACGATGGCCGGGATTTCCTCGCGGCGCTGCGGAAACGCGCGGCCACCGCCGCCTTGCCGGTGATCGTGCTTTCCGGCCTGGTCAGTCCGGCGGCCAAGGCGGAATGCTATGCCCAGGGCGCGGACACGTTTTTCGAGAAGCCCGTCGCGCCAGAAATCCTCAAGGCGGCGGTTTCGGCGCGGCTGCGCCGCTCCATCGAGCAACGCCGGGAAGAACGCCGCGATCCGCTGACGGGCCTTCCCAATCGGGAGGCGTTTCGCGAAGGGTTCCGGCGTCTTGCCTTCCTGGCCGAACGGCGCCGCGATCCCGCCGCATTCGCGCTGGTGGATTTCGATCATCTGGCTTCGATCAACGAAGCCCACGGTTACGAAGCCGGGGACGCCGCCTTGCGCCATGCGGCAGGTATTTTGGAAAAGTCGGTGCGCCAATCGGATTTCCTGGCCCGCTGGGACGGCGGCGCTTTCACCCTCATGCTTCCGAGTACCAGCCTGGAAGGCGCACGGCGGGCCGTCAGCAAGGTTTTGGGCTCACTCCGGAAGCATGTCTTCAGAACGCCCGACGGCAAGGCTGTCCATTCGTCTTTTTCCGCGGGCGTGGTCCCGGTAATGCCCAAGGCGGATATCGAAGCGGTCATGGCCGAAGCCGACCACTATTTGCGCCAGGCCAAGGCGGGAAGTAAAAAGCGTCCTCAGCCCCGGTACACGCGGTAATCGATTTCGGAAAAAATATTGTCCGCGGCTTCGAGCCGGCCAAGAAAATCGGAATCGATGTTTTGGGCGTGAATCTGGCGCTGTAATTCCAGGCATTGGCGCAGATGGGCGTCCGTGCGCTTCACGGCGTATTCCACCATGGTGCCGGTTTTCATGATAAAGGCCCAATCCGAGCTTTGGGCCAGCAAAAGTTCGCGCGCCATCTGATTCCGGGCCCGGCGGTCCAGGTCCCCGCGTTCGGGAAGTTCGGCGGTTTCGCGCATGAGATCGCCGGCATGATGCAGATGCGGGTAAATCCAATCGTTGGATCCGTTCAGCCACACGTCGGCATAGCCTCCCGCCCCCCAACTGGAAAAGGCGGGGGCGCTGCGCGGCGGATGCGGATGTCTGGCGAGATAGTCCCGGGGCGATGCCAGCGTCACCCGGCGGGATTCGGAGCAAACCTTCCGCATCACCTGTCCCAGCCACTTCGGCCCTTCGTACCACCAATGCCCGAATAGTTCCGCGTCATAGGGGCAGATGATGTTGGCCGGCGCGCCCGTCGTTTCCGCGAGGCGGTCGGATTGCAGATCGCGTTGATGGAGGAAATCTTCCGCATGCTCCGTCACGGCTTCGCGCGCCCAGGCTTCGACATAGGGTTCCTTGTCGGCGCCCCGGCCGGTGATGCGGTAATACTTGATCCCGGTGTTCACGCGGATGCCCATGGGATGGATGTAGGGGAGGACGTAATCCAGGTCCAGATCATGCCCGATGTCGCGGTAGAATTCGCGGTAGCGGAAATCCCCGGGATACCCTTCCTGGGCCGACCACACCGCCTTGGACGATTCAGGATCGCGGGCGAAGCAGAACACGCCGGCGGGCGTTTCCACGGGCGCGTAGCACCCGCGGGGAGAGGGCGGTTCGCCCAGTAGAATGCCGTGGGTGTCGGTGAAAAAGTATTTCAGCCCCGCCGCCTTGATGTGGCGATCGAGGCCGGGATAATAGCCGCATTCCCCGAGCCAAATGCCCACCGGATCGACGCCGAAATGCTTGCGGTAATTGGCTACGCCCACTTCCAGTTGCGCCTCCACGCTGCGCCGAGCATGGCGCAGGTTGGGAAGGAAACCGTGGGTGGCCCCGCAGGTGAGGATTTCCAGGCGGCCATTGCGTTGGAAATGCCGGAAGCCCTCGAGGAGATCGCGCCCCAGCGCCTCGAATTTCCGGTAACACAACTCGAAGCGGTTGCGGTACATGGCGGCGACGCGGGTGAAACGATCGTCGCCCTTGAGCCGGGAACATTCCTTTTCCGCCAGCTCGCGCAGCCGGTTGATGTGGTTGACATAGCGCTCGCGCAGGAGTTCGTCCGCCAGCATTTCGCACAGGGGCGGCGTCAGGCTCATGGTGAGGCGGAAGGGCAGGCCGTCCCGCTCCAGCGCCTCGAATTCCAACAGCAGGGGGATATAGGTTTCGGTGATGGCCTCGTACAACCACTCTTCCTCCAGGAAGCGCGCATGCTCGGGATGGCGCACGAAGGGAAGGTGCGCGTGCAGGACGAAATTCAGGTACGCCATCGAGGCTGGACTATGCGCCGCGGGACCCGGAGGAGAAGGAACCGGAACTCGGGTTCCAGTCGGCGGGCGCTCCGCGCTTGCGCGCGGTTTCCCAGCTTTCGGGCGCCTCGGCTTCGTTGGAGCCGAGTACGGAGATGAAATGGCCGCCGTTGCCGAGCCAGCCCAGGTCCACGCGGTAGGTAAGGCCCGGGTAGGGGATGCGCAAATACCAGCGGCGGGAGACGAACGAGGCCGGCAGCATGGCGAAGTTCACGTCGAACAGCGAACGGGCCGGCCAATTCAGCCGGAACACTTCCCGGTATTCCTCGCCTTTCCGCTTTTCCCCTTCCCTGGCGGACAGCAGGGCCGGCGTGATTTCCCAATGCACGAAGAGCTGATCCGGATCCTTGCTCATCAATACGAGCTTGTCCCGGCCATAATTTTCCGGCAATCCCGGGAGTTCCCGGACTGATCCGGATTTTTTCGAGGCGGGGCTTTGGGCAAAAGACTTAGGCCTTACGGAAGATTTCGCTTTTTTTGTTGCTTCTTTCGCTTTACCCACCACCTCCTGCGGGGGACGGGGACTGGAAGGGGGGGCTTTCGCCTTCGCCTTCTTCACCGCTTTCGGCTTGCCGATTTTCGTCTTCTTCGGCTTCGTCGCCGCCCTCCCAACCGCCCCCTTTGGGGGCTTGGGGGGCGCGGCGACCCGGTTCCTTCCGGCTTTTTTCTTTTTCATGGGACGCCCTTTCAATGCCTCTTAATGCCGCTTGCGGACGGGTTGTCCCCATACGCCCACCCCGACCACCGAGGCGGAGAGCTTCACGTAATCTTCCGAGAAAAAGGTATTTCCATTGAAGCTCCGGTGGCCAACTTTGACGCTGATATCCAAGGTGTGGCCCCGGGGCCCCAGGGGAAGACCCACCCCCATAGTGCCGAAATATTCCGGAATTGCCTGCAAATAGAGGATTTCCTGTCCCAACCCGGCCCGGAAAGCCATGCGTTTGTAATAATCCTCGTAAGGATTTCCGCTGCCCCGCCATTCGTATCCCAGGCCGGTTTTATAGGAGCGGTTGATGACGCTGTCCCCTTTCCAACCCACGGTGGAGAAATCCAGGGCCAAAGTTTGGCGGGCGGTCGCGCGCCAGGCGAGACCGAGAGCCGCCGTGGACGGCCAGGAATGCGACTCTGAAGCCATGGGGTTGGACGCCATCCCGGTGATGCGCCTTTCCCGATGCGTGTCGAAATCCGTGGCCAGCGTATAGGCCAAAGCCGCGTCGATAAGGCGAGTATGTACGGTGAGCGAGAAAGCGGGAAAACTTCCGCTATGCCGCATTTCCAAGGTGTCGCCCGTGAGACTTTCGTTTTCCGGGGGGATGGAAGATGGGAAAGTCGCCGTCTCGATAATGCGATCGCGGCCCAGGGCCAGGTTTTCCGCGAATCCGAGGGCGAGAAACGGTACGGGGGAATATGCCCAACTGAATCCGAGTAGATAAAGCCCTCCCTCATAGGCGAATTCCCGGTTCACTCCCGAGTCGGAGGTGGAAAGGCTGAAGCGCCGTTGAAAGGCCTGCTGGAAATGCAAGCCCAAGGCCCCGAATTTCCGGGTCTTCACGGCCGTGGCGATGGTCGGGACGGCGGCGCTGGTCATGCGGTTGGAGGTGTTGTCGTCACGCAGCCAGTCCAGATCGGTTTCCAAGGTGGCGATGAACGAGGTGCGATCGAAAAACGCCGAGCGGCTCGGATTGGGGAGGAAATAGCCCTGGGAAGAAAGCGCGGCCATGCCCGCCTCGCCCATGCCCCGCTCGCGGGCGCCCATTTCCGCCAGGGGCATTCCGAAGCCTTCGGGATGGATGGAAAGCGGCGAGAACTCGGCGAATGCCGTGGCCGCGAGCATCGGGAAAATCAAGGTCCAGCGGAGATTCAAGGCGCGCTCCGCAGCGGATAGAGGTACAAGTCCAAAGTCACTTCCAATTTTCCGGCGTTGCGGGGAAATTCGATTTCCCCGAGCACGGGATAGGGGACTTGCAGATAGTTGGCGCTATCGGTGGCGTCGAAGGCGCGTCGATCGAAGGGCCGCAGGAAAAGATCGGGCGCCACGTCGGGGCAGGGAGTAGGCGTGCAGACGGCGCCGGTGTTGCGGTTCAACAGCGAACGGATTCCCCGCGTGGCCCGCAACGCGAGCTCCGAAGCCCCGGGCCGGATATAACGCCGTTTCAAATCGGCATAGGCGGTGAGATCGGCTTTCAACGTCGAGTCGAGAAAGCCGTTCGGTTCGGTGACGGCGGAGGTACTGAAGAACACTTTCAGGGAGAGGTGGCCGGAATCAGGCACTACGGAAACGCTGTGGGTACGGCTCGATGAGGAAATCCGTTTTAAGCCCAGCTCCCATGAGCGGCCATCGGGAATCAAAGTGAAAGTGTCGCTGATGGCGGAGTCTATTCCCTTCCATCGGAATATCGCTTGCCGCAAGGCGCTGTCTGCCGGATGACGTTGATATTTGCAGTACAAGGAGTCGGTGGGGTTGAGATGTTGGGCATCCGCGATCCCATAGGAGTACAGCAACCGTAAGGTGCTGTCCAGGGGCAATTGCAAGGTGTCGGAGAGTAAAGCTCCCGGCACGGCGGCGCTGTCCACATCCGACGTGATTTGCATGTCGAGCGCGAAGGGCCCGTCCACCTTGGTCCGGGCACTGTCCAGCGGGAACCGGATCTCGGCGTAGGGAAGGAAGAAGCGGGTGTCGTATTTCCCCGGCGTCGAATCCGCGAGGGCCGGATTTCCCATCCGCGTCGCGATGCTGTCCATCAAGGTTTTCCGATCGAGGCGCAAATGCAGGCCCCGGGAAACCCCGTACAGCAAGGATGGCCGGGATCCGGAATGGAAAACCTGGTAATTCGTCGCCGGGTAATATCCCAGCGTGGAATACGTTGGGTAAGGCGGCAAGGCGAGGCTGGAGGAGTCTCCCAGCAGCAGGGCGGTATGGCTGCCGGCAAAAGATCCTCCATCGAAACGGAACATTCCCGAATCCGGGGAGCCGGAAAGCGGCGACACTTCCAAATACACCAGCCAATTGCGAGTAGAGTCTGTGGGTATCCCGGTTTGCATGCGGGCCAGCATCCGGGACCGAAGATTGGGCAAGACGCGGGTTTGCAGGGAATCGCGCAGGCTGTCGATGTCGTGGTATGCGTTGTGCAGCCCGATGCGTATGGTGTCGCGCACGCGGAAGCTGGTGTCCAAAGTCGAAAAGGATACAGGGTTGGTGAGGATGCGTCGATGGAAGACCGCCAGTGAATCGGCGAATCGCAAGCCAGAAGTATCCTGCCATGCGAACGATTCGATGAGCAAGGTGAGCGAATCATGTCCGGCGACCGAGGTTTTTAGGAATTTGTAGCCCGTGATTTTGGAAGACAACGCTCCCAGACGGAGTTTCAGCCCTTTCTTCGCGATGCTGTCCCTTTGGGGCTGGGTGGTGATCTGAAAACCCAGGCGCGGTGTCGCGCGATAAGGGCCTTCCCGGCCCACCACCAGCAGGGATTCCCCGAGATGGCTCAGCGGTATTTCGACGCCGACGGCGCTGTCGATGGGAAAATGATCGAAGCGGAGATGGTAAAGCGGGGTGGTCAGGACGACGCCGCCATCGCCGCTCAGATAGCCGAGCCCGGTGCGATTGGGTCCGTCATCGAGGCAGGCCCAAATTACGAGCGACGCCGCTACGGCGGCGGATGAAAATAAGGGGCGGAAAAGTCGCAAGCGGTTTAAATCCGGGTTGGAAGTGGAGAGCAAATATACACAGCTAATATCCTAAATTCAGTTACATGAACCATTTTTCCGCGCGTTTCCGCGGCGCCAACACGGGCGAAGCCCATTCCCTGGACGCGGTGGTTTATCGCGACTCCGCGGGAGGCTTGCTCGAAGTCGAACACGACCTCGACGCCTTGCGCCGGCGTTCCGCCGCCGAATGGAAAATGCTTTTCGAGTCGCGCAGCGGGTCTCATCGCTGGCCGTTCGCGTCCGGGGTTTGGGGAAAAATGGAATGGGTACTGCCCGGAATCGACGCGGAGGACATCGTATCCCTGAACGAAGGGTGGACCAATCTCTTCCACGCCCGGCGCCTGGGCGAAAAGCTGGGACTCAAGGATTTGTGGGTGAAGCTGTGCGGCAACAGCCATACCGGCTCCTTCAAGGATTTGGGCATGACCGTGCTGGTGTCGCAGGTGAACCGGATGCGGCGCCTGGGCGTGGGCATCCGGGCCGTGGCTTGCGCCTCCACCGGCGACACTTCGGCGGCGCTGGCGGCTTTTTGCGCGGCGGCCGGAATTCCGGCGGTGGTTTTTTTGCCCCGGGGAAAAGTCAGCGTGGCCCAGCTCATCCAGCCGATTTCCAGCGGGGCCATCGTGCTGGCGCTGGACACCGACTTCGACGGATGCATGAAGGTGGTGCAGGAAATCACCGAGGATAAATCGCTTTATCTCGCCAATTCCATGAACTCGCTGAGGATTGAAGGACAGAAAACGATTAGCGTCGAGATTTGCCAGCAATTCGGCTGGGAGGTTCCGGATTGGGTGGTGATCCCGGGCGGAAATCTCGGCAACGTGTCGGCCTTGGGCCGCGGCTTCGATTTGATGTTGGAATTGGGGTTGATCGCGAAGAAACCGCGCATCGTCGTGGCGCAAGCCGTGAACGCCAACCCTTTATACCTGGCTTATAAGCGGGGCTTCGACAAATTGGAACCGGTGCAGGCGAAAAAAACCGAAGCCTCCGCCATCCAAATCGGGAACCCCGTCAGCTATGAGCGGGCGGTGAAGGTGTTGAAGAAATACGACGGCGCCGTGTATCAGGTCAGCGAGGAACAATTGGCCGACGCCGCCCATTTCGCCGATCGCACCGGCCTATACTGCGATCCGCATACCGGCGTCGCCTTGGGTGCGCTATTCCAGATGGTGGACGATAAAAAAATCGCTCCGAACGACAAGGTGGTGGTGATCTCCACCGCCCATGGCCTCAAGTTCTCCGAGTTCAAGACCCGCTACCACGAGAAGAGGATGGAAGGCGTGGCGTCGCGCTACGCCAATCCCATCATCCATTGTCCGGCGGATGTGGGGAAGGTGAGAGAGATGTTGGCGAAGGTCCTCACCCCCCGACCCCCTCTCCATGCCTAAACGCATAGAGAGGGGGAGGGGAAAACTTTCCCGTTATTTTTTTCGGAAGATGATATGACCTTCCCCTCTCCATCCGTTTAAGGATGGAGAGGGGCTAGGGGTGAGGTTCGTCCACGTGGTGCTTGACCACCTTGGCCTGCACGTGGAAGATGACTTCCTCGGCGATATTGGTGGAGAGATCCCCGATGCGTTCCAGGTTGCGCGAGATGCGCAGGAGTTCCAGCGCCAATTCCACGTCCAGCGCCCCGCTTTTCACCAATTGGATCGCCTCGCGGGTGTTGGAACGGTTCAGGCCGTCGACCCTATCGTCGGTTTCGAGGACGCCGCGGGCGGTTTCAAGATCCTTGGCGAAAAAGCTGCGAGAGGCGTCGGTGAACATGCTGCGCGTGAGATCGAACATGCGGGGCAGTTCCAGCCGCGTGGGCAGCGGGGCGTGGGCCGCGCAGGAAAGGGCCGATTGCGCGATGTTGACCACGTGATCCCCGATGCGTTCCAGGTCGTTGTTGATCTTGAGAATGGCCAGTAGGAAACGCAAGTCCACGGCCACGGGCTGGAAAAGCGCGAAGCAGTCGGCCACGGCGTGATCGATCTCTATTTCCATCTGGTTGATGATGCGCTCGTTGCGGAAGGCGGTTTCCGCCGCCGAAGCGTCGCCTTCCAGAAAGGATTTGATCACGCCTTCCATTCCGTCATGGCATAGTCCCACCATACGCTCCAGGGTGTTGCGCAAGTTTGTCAGTTCTTTTTCGAAATGGCGTTCCATATCCTCACCCCCTGACCCCCCTCTCCATGCCTAAACGCATGGAGAGGGGGGAATTGAAATGATATTGATATTTGTTTCTCATGTTTTTTTGCTTCGGTAAAAATCTTGCGACCTTCCCCTCTCCATCAGTTTAATGATGGAGAGGGGCTAGGGGTGAGGTTATCCAAACCTCCCGGTTACATAGTCCTCCGTCCGTTTCTCTTTCGGCGAAGTGAAAATCTTTTCCGTGGCGTCGAATTCCACCAAGCGGCCCATGTAGAAAAACGCCGTGTCGCCCGACACGCGCGCGGCCTGTTGCATATTATGTGTGACGATTGCGATGGTATAGCGTTCCTTGAGCCCGTAGATGAGCTCCTCGATTTTGGCCGTGGCCAGCGGGTCCAATGCCGAGGCGGGCTCGTCCATGAGCAGTACCTCGGGATCCACCGCCAGCGCGCGCGCGATGCACAGGCGTTGCTGTTGGCCGCCGGACAGGGCCAGCGCGCTTTTTTGCAATTCGTCCTTGACCTCTTCCCAAAGTGCGGCCTGGCGTAAACTTTTCTCCACCAACTCATTGAGCGCGGCCTTGTCCTTGAGGCCGTGGATGCGCGGTCCATAGGCCACGTTCTCGTAAATGGACTTAGGGAAGGGGTTGGATTTCTGGAAAATCATGCCCACCCGCTTGCGCAGGGTCACCGTGTCCACTCCGTCCGCGTAGATGTCGTTCCCGTCCACCTTCACCTCGCCTGAGATGCGTACGCCTTCGATCAGATCGTTCATGCGGTTGAGCGTGCGCAGGAAGGTCGATTTGCCGCAGCCCGAGGGCCCGATCAGCGCCGTGACCCAATGATCGCGGATATCCAGGGTTATGTCCTGGAGCGCATGCTTCGATCCATAATGCAGGTTTAGGTTGCGAACCGTGAGTTTCAAAGTTTTTCGCACTTCGGTCATAACGGATTCCGGATCAAACCGCAGCCCGGCGTCTACGTAGCTGCGCGCGCAGGGCGATGGCGGAGAAGTTGAGGGTGAAGGTGAGGGCCAGCAGCACGAAAGTCGTGGCGTACTGAATGCCCCGGGTTTTTTCCACGTCGGTGCTTTGCGTGGCCATGATGAAAACGTGATAACCCAATTCCATGAATTGGCTGGTGAGATGATGAGGCAGTTGCGGCAGGAAGTAGGCGGCGCCGGTGAAAAGGATGGGGGCGACCTCGCCCGCGCCGCGGCTTACGGCCAGGATGGCGCCGGTGAGAATGCCGCCCACGCTGCCGGGCAGCACGACGCGCCATATGGTTTGCCAGCGCGTGGCGCCCAAGGCCAAAGACGCCTCGCGTAAATCGCGGGGCACGGTTTTGATGGCTTCTTCCACCGACACGATTACCACGGGCAAGGTGAGTAAGGCCATGGTCAAGCTGGCCCAGAGGATGTTGGGCTGGGCCCAAACCAAGGTCCCTTTGGGGGAGAACAGCAGATCCATTCCTTTGCCCGTGAAATTGACGAAGAACCCGAGGCCGAACAAACCGAAAACGATGGCGGGGATTCCGGCCAAGGTGTTCACGGCGAAACGGATGATTTGCGCCAGCTTGGAATCCCGGCTCACGTATTCGCTCAGATAAATCGCCGTAATCGTGCCCACGGGAACGCCCACCACGGACATGATCACGACCAACAGGAAGGTGCCGACGATGGCGGGAAAAATCCCGCCTTGCGTCATCCCTTCGGTCGGAGCCTGGGTGAGAAAGGCCCACGAGATTTGATGCCGTCCGCCCCAAACGATGGTGGTCACGATCCATGCCACGGCCGCCACCGCGGCGAAGGCGCAGGCCGCGGATCCTCCCGTCACCAACCGGCCCATCCAAAGCTTGGAGGGTTTCATCAGGCCCCCTTGAAGCGCCGCATGAGACGGTTGCGGATGAAGAATTCCGCCACGGCGTTGAGGCCGAAGGAAATGACGAAGAGCAGGGCTCCGATAAAAAACAATACCCGGTAATGAAGATCCCCGAACACGACCTCGGCCATTTCCGCCCCGATGGAAGCCGACAAAGTGCGCACGGGATCAGCGGGTGAGAAGGTGAGCAAAGCCGCATTGCCGGTGGCCATGAGCACGATCATGGTTTCGCCGAAGGCGCGGCCGAAGCCGAGCAGCAAGGCGGCGAAAATCCCCGGAGTAGCGGCAGGTAGGACGACGAACAGCGCCGTTTCCCAATTCGTGGCTCCCAAGGCCAGGCTGCCCTCGGTGAGAACCTTGGGCACGGCCATCAGCGCAGCCTCGGACACGGTGAATAT
>JBGPFT010000029.1:0-11815 GCA_041483475.1 Fibrobacteria bacterium
CCAAGGCCAGAAGCTGGTTCGCGATGCCGAATAAGGGCCACAGGCTGTTGATGCCTCCCAAGGGGTCCACCACGCCCTGGTACAGGAAATAACCCCAGGCTGAAACCAAAATCGCGCTGGCGAAAATGTTGGCCGGATAGGAACGCGTATCGCCGAGGCCGGGATGGAATTGGCCCAGAAAAGCCTGCAGGATGAAGCGCCCCACGCGCGTGCCCGCGTCCACCGTGGTGAGGATGAACAAGGCCTCGAACATGATGGCGAAGTGATACCACAGACCCATCCAATCGGCGCCGCCCAAGGTTTGCGAGAAGATATGGGCCATGCCCAAAGCCAAGGTCGGGGCGCCCCCGGCCTTGCCGAACAAGGTGGGCTCTCCGATGGATTGAGCCAAGCGCGCCATCCCGTCCGCGGTGACCGGGAAGCCCCAGGCCGAAATGGTTTGCGCCGCGGCATCGGGCGTAATCCCCACCGCGGCGGCCGGGCTGTTGACCGCGAAGTACACGCCCGGTTCCAACGTGCAAGCCGCGATCAGGGCCATGATGGCCACGGCCGATTCCAGCAACATGCAGCCGTATCCCACGGAGCGCGCGTGGCTTTCGCGCGCGATGAGCTTGGGCGTGGTGCCCGAGGCGATGAGGGAATGGAAGCCGCTGATGGCTCCGCAGGCGATGGTGATGAAGCAGAAGGGAAAAATCTTACCCGCGAACACGGGCCCCGTGCCGTCGACGAAACGGCTGAGCGCAGGCATGCGCAATTGCGGCAGGGCCGCAACGATGCCCAAGGCCAGCAAGGCGATGGTGCCGAGTTTCATGAAGGTGGAGAGATAATCGCGCGGCGCCAGCAGCAGCCATACCGGCAGGATAGAGGCTAGTAGCCCGTAGGCGATGATCCACCAGGCCAAGGCCGGGCCGCTTAGGTTGAACAGCGAAGACAAACCGGGAGTCGCGTAGGCCCATTTTCCGCCCCATACGGCCAAGAGCAGAAGCGCGACGCCCAACGCGGAAATTTCGAGCACCTTGCCGGGGCGCAGGAAGCGAAGATAGCCGCCCATCAGCAGGGCGATGGGGAGGGTGGCTAAGAGAGTGAAGGCGCCCCAAGGGCTTCCCGTCAGCGCCTTCACCACCACCAAGGCGAGTACGG
This sequence comes from Fibrobacteria bacterium, assembly GCA_041483475.1. Lineage (GTDB taxonomy): Bacteria > Fibrobacterota > Fibrobacteria > UBA11236 > UBA11236 > UBA11236. Next base: position 1,141 of record JBGPFT010000029.1, read on the forward strand.
CGATGAGGATGACGATGATGCATAGGACAGCGGCCATGGCGATGAAGCCGGCAGCCGTCCCCACTTCCTCGCGCACCATTTCTCCCAGCGATTTTCCGTTTCGGCGCATGGAGCAGAACAGGACCAGGAAGTCCTGCACCGCCCCGCCCAAGGCTACGCCGATGAGCAGCCACAGCGCGCCCGGCAAATACCCGAATTGCGCGGCCAGCACGGGCCCCACCAAAGGCCCGGGGCCGCTGATGGCCGCGAAATGATGCCCGAAAACGATCCATTTATGGGTGCGTACGAAATCCTTCCCATCTTCGTGCGCCCAGGCCGGCGTGGCCCGCCTGTCATCCAGCATCAGCACCTTGGCCGCCAGCCACTTAGAGTAGAAGCGGTAGGCGACGGCATCGGTGCAGGCGGCCGCCGCCAACAGCCAGGCGGCGTTAACGGGCTCGCCCCGGTGGAAAGCCAAGACGGCGTAGGCCAAAGATCCCAGCGCCGAAACCGCGGTCCAGATCAGAATGGAAAAAAGCTGTTTCACGACGGGGTGTGCGCGAGCGCCGCGTCCAATTCCTCGGGTTTGAGGTAGGAATAAACCCCCAGGATGCTTTCGCGCGTCCAGCCCGTGGCCTTCAATCCTTGCAGGAATTCCACCTTTAGACGCGTACCGCGCACATGGGGTTTGCCCGCGCAGATGGCGGGGTCGACGGCGACAGGAGGGGCGTCCATGGAGTTTCCGAAAAACAGGAGAAATGATAGTTTCATCAGGTGAATCGGTTTTTCGCCCCCGGCGAGGAATTCGCCCTTATCGAGAGGCTGTTTCCGCCCGAACGTTTCGGTCGCGATGGGCGCGCCCTGGGGGACGATGCTTTTTTATTCGAGCCCGCGCCGAAAAGCCTATGGGCCGTGACTTCGGACTCTTCTGCTGAAGGTGTGCATTACCGTCTGAACTGGGCCTCTCCCGAACGGGCTTTGCGCAAAGCCCTCCTGGCCAACCTCTCGGACATCAACGCCATGGGCGGGCGGCCCCGCCATGCCTTTTTCAACCTGGGCGCCAGAAGGGAATGGGGCGGGGAGGTGTTCGACGCCTTGGGCCAAGCCCTCCGGGAATTGGAAAAAACCTGGGGGTTTCAGGTATCCGGGGGGGATACGGTGCGCATCGATGGCGCGAGTTTTTTTGCCTTCACCGTGTTGGGCGAGGTGAAAGGTCGCCCCCTTTTGCGCAGTGGTTGCCGGCCCGGCCATCGGATTTACGTGAGCGGAACCCTGGGCGGATCGGCTGGCGGGCTAAAGTCGTTGGAACAGGGAAAAGGCCCGGGTTCGGTTTTGGAAAGGGGAATGGCCCTTATTACCGCGCATCTTGATCCGGCCCCCCCCTTGGAACTGGGTCCGGCCCTATCGGCCCTCGGCAAGCCCATCGGGGCCATCGATATCAGTGACGGCCTATCCTCGGAACTGTGGCATTTGGCCCGGCAGTCCGGCTTTGCCTTTCGCGTCGAATGGAGTAAACTTCCAATACACCCGACCCTCCGTGATTGGGGGGATGCGGGTGAAATTCGCCGTTTCGTCCTGGACGGCGGGGAGGAGTACCAGCTTTTGTTCACGGGAGATTTTTCCGCTTCCGAACTCGGGGGCTTGCGCAGCGTTGCTCCCATCAGCGAGATTGGGGTGGTGGAAAAGGGCGACGGCGTTTTTCTCGGGGAAGAAGGGCGCATATCGGCGTTGCCCGCGGGCGGGTTTTCGCATTGATGGAATCCGGGAGGGATGGCTGAAGTGGCCACGCTGCAAACCAAACGCCGCCTGAAGGTGGGGGAAATCCTCCTCTCCCAGGGCGTTATCAGCCAAGAGCAACTCGATCAGGCCCTGGCCTACCACCAGCAAAGCGGAATCAGCCTGGGCACGGTGCTGTTGCGCATGGGCGCCATCGACACCGACACCCTCAACAACGTGCTGGGACGGCAACTGGAATATTCCTACCGCAAGCGCCTGGGCGAAATCCTCGGGGAGCAGGGATATATCACCCCGCAGCAACTCGAGGAAGGCTTGATCCGGCAGCGGGAGTTGAACCTGCCGCTGGGCAAGACTTTGGTGAAGCTGGGTTATCTGGACGAGAACAAGCTTCTCGACGTGCTGGCGGCCCAGCTCGATCTCCAGCATGTGGTGCTGGAGAACTTCCGTTTCGAAAAGAACATGACGGGTCTTATTTCCCACGACATGGCGCGGGCCTATAAGGTGATCCCCCTCTACGAGCGGGAGGGCGTGGTCACCGTGGCCATGGCCGATCCAACCAACCTCCGCAGCCTGGATCACATCAAATTCAAGACCGGCAAGGATTTGGAACCGGTGATTGCCACCGAAGCCGAGATCCTGGCGGCCATCGATCGGGTTTACGGCGGCGGGGTGAAGGAGCAACTCACCGACCTCCTGAATGCGAAAGGGGGCGACGAGGAGATCTTCACCAAGGCGGGAGACGATGACGAAGAGGTTCCCCTGGCCGACGAGGAAGGCCGGCAAATCGTCAAGATCGTCAACCTCATCATCACCGAGGCCATTCGTTTGGGTGCCTCGGACATCCATCTGGAGCCCCAGGAGCGTCTCCTGCGGGTGCGTTTTCGCGTTGACGGCGATCTCGTTGAGCAAAACCCCATCCCGTCCCGGCTCATGAGCCAGATCATCTCGCGCATCAAGGTGACGGCGGGCATGGATATCGCTGAAAAGCGCAAACCTCAGGACGGCCGGGCCCATATCAAGTTCCAGGGCAAGGAAGTGGACTTGCGGCTTTCGACCTTTCCCATGCTGCTGCGCACCCGCGGGGTGGTGGAGAAACTCGTCATCCGCATCATCGATCCCAATGCCGAGGTGAAGGCCATCAACACCATCGGATTTTCCCAGACCATGCTTCCCGTCATCGAGCAGCTCGTCCAGCTTCCCGACGGCATCATTTTGGTGACGGGGCCCACGGGCAGCGGAAAATCCAGCACCTTGTACGGCTTCATCAACCACATCAACACACCCGGCGTCAACATCGTGACCATGGAGGACCCGGTCGAGAAGAACATCCCGGGGGTTTCCCAGGGACAGATCAACAACGGCGCAGGGTTCACTTTCGCCAATGGGATGCGCTCCATTCTGCGCCAGGATCCCGACATCATCATGCTGGGCGAGATGCGCGACAAGGAAACCTGCGAAATGGCCATCCAGGCCGCGCTGACCGGCCATTTGGTGTTCTCGACCTTGCACACTAACGATGCTCCCGGCGCCTTCACCCGCCTTCTCGACATGGGGGTGGAACCGTTTCTCGTCTCTTCCTGCGTCAAGGCCGTGCTGGCGCAACGCTTGGTGCGCCGCATTTGCGACAAATGCCGCGGGCCCGTGCAATTGCCGGACGCCGTGCTGCAAAACATCGGCATCAATCCGGGCACGACGTTCTACCAGGGCAAGGGTTGCCAGGCCTGCGGCGGCAGCGGTTACAAGGGCCGACTCGCGGTGTTTGAAGTACTGGTGCCGGACGAAGAGGTGGGTAAGATGATCCTCGACCACAAAAGCAGCGAGGATATCAAGCATTACGCTGTCCGTACTTTGGGGATGGCCACCTTGCGCCGCGACGGATTGGAAAAGGCGTTGGCCGGCCTTACCACCGTGGAACAGGTGGTGTCAGTCTCGCAGGCGGAGATGTAACCGTTCCAGCCCCATGGCCCCGATGATGATGGAGCCCACCGCGATGTTCTGCAGGTAATTGGGGATCCCCGTCATATTGCAGCCGTTGCGCAATACGGCCATGAACAGCGCCCCAATCAAGGAACCCACGGCGCGGCCTTGGCCTCCCTGAAGGGATCCGCCGCCAATGACCACGGCGGCGATGATGTCTAACTCCATGCCTTCGGCCGCGGTGGGATCGCCCACGGTGAGGTTGGAGAATTGCAAAACCCCCGCCATGCCGGCGAAAGCTCCGCCCAACGCGTAAATCGACAAGCGGCGGCGCGTCACTGGAATTCCACATAAGCGAGAAGCATTTTCATTCGAGCCGATGGCATAGGCATGCCGACCGAACACGGTAAAACGCAGAATCGTCTCCACGATTAAAGCGAGGGTCAACAGCATCCACACCCCGGGAGCCAAGAGGATCCAAGCGGGAGTCGGATCCACTTCCATCAAGGAATTAAGCCAAGTGGGCGGCGCGGAGACGGTTTGCTCGCGCGCCAGCCATTTCGCCGCGCCTCGGAAGATCTGCATGGTTCCCAGGGTGACGATGAAGGGCGCAATGCGAAGCCGGGTCGAAAGGAAGCCGTTGGCGAAACCGCATAAAGCGCCCATGACGACAACGGCCGTGCAAGTGCTAAAGGGGAGGCGTGCATCCAGGTTCAGAATGCGCGCCATCAAAACGGTGCCGAGGGCGATTACGGCCCCGACGCTGAGGTCGATGCCGCCGCTGACAATCACCAAGGTCATTCCCAAAGCGCCGACGCCGACGATCACGCTTTGGGTCAGTATGGTCTTGAGATTGTAGAAGCCGTGGAAGGAGGCGGGTCCTACGGCGGCAAAAAGGAGGAAGGCGATTCCCAGGCCTGAAGCGGGGGCCAGCAGCCGGAAAAGCTCCCCGCGAGGGCGGATCCGGCTTATTCCTCCAGCCATTTCTTGAGATCGGGGTGAATCAATTCCTGCACGGTCGAATCGGAAAGGCTGGCCCAATCGATGAAGCGGGCTCCGGTGTCCATTCGGGGCGTCACTTTTTCGCCGCGTTTGGCGGCGAGCGCGGCTTTCACTCCCAGGTAGCCCATGCGGAAAGGATCCTGAACCACGAGTCCCATAATTTCCCCGGTCTTCATTGCGTCGAGCAACGGCGCGGTGGCGTCGAAGCCGACCAACTTGGACTTCCCGGACCGTCCGGCGATTTGCAAGGCGCGCAGCATGCCGAAGGTGGTGGGCGCGTTGGGGGTGAAGATGCCGTCGACTTCGGCGAATTTGTTGAGCAGGTTTTGCGCGGTTTTGAGGGCCGATTCCGCCGTGACCCCCGCATATTGATTGGATGAAATCACCACGGCCTTGGGGGCGTATTCCTTGAGGCCGTCGAGGAATCCGTTCTCGCGGTTGCTGTTGCTGGCCGATCCCTCGAGGTATCTCATCACCATCACTTTGGCGGCCGGGGCGAGAACATCGGCCATGTGTTTGGCCGCAAGTTTTCCGGCCGCGTAATTGTCGGTGGCCACGAAGCTGGCAAAGTCCTTCGATTTTAGATCCGAATCGATGATGACCACGGGAATGCCATGCTTGACCGCGGCTTCTACGGGACGGACCAAGGCGTTTTCGTCGAGAGGCGCCAATACGATGGCGTCGATACCCCGGCTGGTAAAGTTTTGCACCAACTCGATTTGCGATTTGCGATCATCTTCTTTCGAAGGCCCTTGCCAGAGGATTTCCGCGTCCTCTTCCCGTCCGGCCTTCATGGCTCCGGCGTGAACGGTTTTCCAGAACTCATGGGTGGTGCCTTTGGGAATTACGGCTACCGCCGGCCTTTTCCCGCCCTCGGCGAACACGGAAACGACCGCCATCAGCCACGGCAAGATTGGATTGGGTTTCATCTCGCGGCAAAGGTAATGCATGCTACCTTCCACGTCGATGTTTCTCATCGCCACTGTGCTGGGAATCGTGGAGGGGTTGACCGAGTACGTCCCGGTTTCCTCCACCGGCCATCTTATTCTGGCCGGAAACCTGCTCGGCTACACCGGCCCGAAAGCCGAATCCTTCGAGATTTTCATTCAACTGGGCGCCATCTTGGCCGTGTTTTCAGCATTTCCCCGCCGCTTCCTGGCTTTGGTCCCGGGGCGATCCGGAAACGGTTTGTCGGGGTGGCGTGGGCTGGGATTGCTGGCGCTGACCACTTCGCCCGGCTTGGTATTGGGCAAGATCGCGCATCATGCCATCAAGGAAAAGCTTTTCAATTCGGTTACGGTGGCCGTCGGCCTGGCCCTGGGAGCTTTGCTGATGCTGGCCGCGGAAAAATACGTCGCCAAGGCCGGGCGTCCCGGTGCTTCCGTGGACGGCCTTTCTTGGAAAACCGCCTTCGGCATCGGCTGCTTTCAATGCCTCGCCCTTTGGCCGGGGATGTCGCGCTCTTCCTCGACCATCGTCGGTGGCATGGTTTTAGGACTTGGGCGCGGCGCGGCGGCCGAATATTCCTTCTTGGCCGCCGCACCCATCATCGCAGCCGCCGTGCTTTACGACCTGTACAAGAGTTGGAATCTGCTGGGGGCGAATGATCTCGTTTATTTCGCCTGGGGCTTCACCGTATCTTGGTTATTGGCATGGGTTTCCATCCGTTTTCTGCTTCGATTCCTGGCATCGCATTCCCTGAACATATTCGCCGGGTACCGGTTGGCCGTGGCCGCCGCCGTACTGGTTTTGCAGTGGAAGCCGTGATGTTTTTTGAAAATTTCGCCATTTGGCGGGGAATAAAATTTTGCCCAGGTCCAAAAAACGCCGAGAAGCGCATTACATTTCTACCCCTCACTTTTAACTGGAGGCCAAATGAATTCGTCCAGTAACCCAGCGCAAGCGCCGGACATGAAACTTTTCTGGTGCTGCTTTATCGCGCTCATCACCACGTCTTTCGGCTTTATCGTCCGGGTTTTCTCCATCGCCGACTGGGGCCGGGAATTCGGCCTGACGGCCACCCAGCAGGGCGAGATTTTCGGCGTGGGCCTCTGGCCTTTCGCCATTTCCATCGTGCTTTTTTCCCTCATCATCGACCGCATCGGCTACAAAACGGCCCTGGGCTTCGCCTTCGTATGTCATGTTCTTTCGGTCGTGCTCACCTTGATGGCCAAAAACTATTGGTCCCTGTATTGGGCCACCTTCATCTGCGCCTTGGGCAACGGCACGGTGGAGGCGGTTATCAATCCCGTAGTAGCCACCATGTTCAGCAAGGACAAGGCCAAATGGCTCAACATCCTGCATGCCGGATGGCCCGGAGGTCTCACCTTGGCCGGCGTCATCGCCATCGCGATGACGGGCAGTACCTGGCAGACCAAGGTGTTGCTTATCCTTATCCCCGCCGTGGTTTACGGTTTGATGATGCTGAAAGTCAAATTCCCGGTCAATGAGCGCGTGGCCGCAGGCATACCCTATCTGGACATGCTCAAGGAAGCCGGAGCTTTGGGCATCCTCATCGTTTCCTACCTCATTTTCATGGAACTGGGTCGGGTGTTCAGCTGGCCCGCCGCGGTCAAATGGGGTCTCATTATCGTTTCCACCGGGGGTTTCATGGCCTACACCAAGTCTTTGGGGCGGCCTTTGTTCGTCATTCTGCTTCTCGTCATGCTTCCCCTGGCCACCACCGAGCTCGGCACGGATAGTTGGGTCACTTCGCTGATGGGTCCGGAAATGGGCCGCATCGGCCTCAACGCCGGTTGGGTTTTGGTTTACACCTCCCTGATCATGACCATTCTCCGCTTTTTCGCGGGCCCCATCATCCATAAATTGACCCCGCTTGGCCTGCTCATGCTGAGCTCCATGCTCGCTGCGCTGGGCCTCGTCTTCCTCTCCAAAGCCGCCGGTATCGGTGTTCTGGCCGCTGCCACCTTGTACGGCGTGGGCAAAACGTTTTTCTGGCCCACCATGCTGGCCGTGGTGTCGGAGCGCTTTCCCAAAGGCGGAGCTCTCACCTTGAACGCCACCGGAGGAGTGGGAATGTTAGGCGTAGGCGTGGTAGGAGCCGTGTTCCTCGGGGCCATTCAGGACAGCTCCATCGACAAGGGAATCGCCGCCTATGATCAGAAAAGCGGTACGGCCCTTTACTCCACCTACGTGACTCAGGAGAAGACCAGCGTGTTTGGCGCCTACAAAGCCGTGGACCAGGCCAAGCTGGATGCAGCTCCCGATCAGGACAAGGCGGCTATCGGCGAAGCTATCGCCGTGTCCAAGAAGGACGCCCTACGCCGGGTGGCGGTGTTTCCTCTCCTCATGTTCGTGAGTTATTTGGCCATCTTCCTGTACTTCCGCTCCAAGGGCGGGTACAAACCGGTGGACCTATCCTCCCACGCCTGAGTTTTTTAAGGTTTCGCCAGCCGTCCCGTCCATGCGGCGTTTTGCCTGCCGGCATGGCCCGTGATGCGCACGAAGAATATCCCGCGGCCCCGGGGCGCATCCAAAGTGAGGCGATAGGAGCCTTCGGGTAGGTTGCGGGATAGGGACGAGAGTTTCCGTCCGGAGGGGTCGAAGATCTCGGCGCGTACCGGACCTTCGCCGGGCCATTTCAATTCCAGCTCCAGCCTGTCGGCGCGGAGGATTAGGCTATGCGCCAGGCTCGCGACTTTGGTGGGCATGGCCCCGAGGTTGGAGCTGATCCACGCCGAAGGGGCGGCGAATACGCGCAAGGTGTCCGAAAAGCCTTCCGGGCTTTGGACGGGGATGCCGCCGGGCTTGAGTTCGAAGCGCAGGCCGCGTTGTTCCGAAACCGCCCATACCTCATAACCTTCGGGCACATTCCAAAGGGCCGCATCGGGCCGGAGCGATGCCGGGCCCGCGCGCGACGATCCCTGCGTCGAGGACATGACCAGGCGCCATTCCATGGGGAAACCGGGCCGGAAGGACACCTGGTCGGTCATGAGGGCGCGGCGACCGCGCAATAGGGTGGCCCAAGGGCCGCCGGTGGGGGCTGGAAGCATGGGTTCATCCTCAAACCCGAAATCGTCGCTGAAGGCATTTCCGGCCCCCAGGTAAAGCGGCATGCCCCGCGCCGCCAGCAGGGAAATCCCCAAAGCGGGACCGCCCGCGGCCGCCTTGGAGGCAGGGGGGGAAGCGAGAAGATCGACGGTGGTGTCCCGGAGGCCATAGTAATACACCCAATATCCCCGCCAGGGCAGTAAGGTGTCCGAAGGCACATAGACATTGGAATCCGCGGCATAGGCCCAAAGGCTTTTCAGGGTCCGCGAACTCGGGTAATTGGAACTGCGCCGGGTCACGGGCCAGAACAAGGTGTCCATGCGGCGGCTGCTTACGGGATTCCATCCGTTCTTCAAATCGGCGCGCAGGCTTTGATCTCCGAGGGCCGCGGTTTTGAAGGCGGGGAACTTCAGGAAGGAAAGCGGCTTGTCATTGGCCACCCAAAGCGCGGCACCGACGGGAAGGGTATCGCTTCCCGACAGGGTACGGTAACTCGTATTTCCGGCATTGTAGCAGCATTTCGCCGCGAGGTTGGGCGTCAGATTCTCATCGCGCAATTTCTTCAAAGTGAGCGCCGGTTCGGATTGGAAGGGGAAACCCACCAGGTCCCAGGGATGATCCTTGCCGGTACCCACCGACCACGCGTTGGGACCATCACCTGCTTGCAGCCCCTGCGACAGGGCGTAGGCGGCCGCGGGCGGGGCGGGGAATTGCCCGATATTCCGGCCGTCGCTGACGCTGAGGCGGAGAGTCAAGGCGCGGAACACGCCGGCCGGGTTCTTGAGGATTAAGGTGTGCAGGAACGGCAGTGTAAAGTCATAGCCGCTGAGCCTGGCGGTGTCGGAGCGGACGATGTCGAGCTTGAGATTGACGACATTGTCCTGAACGGTGAAGGCGGCCTGGGTGGAACCGTCGCCCTGCACCGAGTCCCACGGGGACGAACGCAAGATGCGCGGCGCCAAGGTGTCGGCGCCCACGAAATATTTGCCAGTACTGTCCGCGGGGGCACCCGCGCCGCTGTCGATATTTCCCCGGTAATAGACCTTGGAGCCTTGGATGAAATACAGGCTCAGGCCTTCCGCCAGCGGACCCAGTATTCGCAAGCCGGGGAAGCCCCCCGTTCCTAACGAATCGAGGCTCAGGGCGAAGCGCACCTGGAAGCCGGGGTAGGCGCTGGATGGCACGCTGTCCTTGGGCAGCAAGGTGAATCTGGCCGAAAGCGACGGGTCGGGATTTTTAATCGAGTATCCCAAAGTGATGCTCGCGGTGGAATTCGGGCCGAGGATTTGCGCCAACCCCGAAGCGAAGGAAAAGACGGCGGAGGTCACTTGGCTTAGACGCTGATAGCTGCCGCTGCCCGCCACGGCGATGGCTTGGATCAGCGTGTCGGGCGGCTGAATGGAAAGCGGACTTTGGTAGGTGGGGCTGGTGAGGGTGGGGTTGCTTCCGTTCGTGGTGTAATAGATGGTGGGGGTGGAGGAAACGGTGGACAGCGTGCAACTCGGAACGGCGGTGATGGCATAGGTACCGCCGGGAGGGCGGAAACGGGGAGCGCTGGGGGTCATCACATAGAGTTCGGACTTCACGGAGCTGCTTTGGCCGCTGTTGAAAACGATGGACTTGATGGAAGCGGAGGAGTCGAGGATCTTTGTGCCGCAAACCGGCGAAGTTGCGTCGGGAACGGCCGCGCTGTTGGGACTGGTCACGATGCAGCGGACGGTGGCGCCGCTGGGGGCGCTGGCCGGCAAAGTGAGCGTCACCGTGTCGCGATCGATGAAATTATACGGCTGCCCCCCGGCGCCGGAATGGGAGAACACCGGGGCGGCCAAACCCTTGATAAAGGGCCAGGAGGCGTAGGGGCTGGCCTGGCCACCCGCCACCACCGCGGCGTACAAAGTAGCGGGGGAAGTGATGAAGATGGTGTCGGAGGCTTGGTATCGAATCAAGAGGCCACCCGTGCCGATGCGATAGAAGATTTCCGCTCCGGGTTGCGGGGCGCTCAAGGTGATTCTGGCGATATCGAAAAAAG
>JBGPFT010000030.1:0-11783 GCA_041483475.1 Fibrobacteria bacterium
CATCATCTTTCGGAAGAACAAGTAATGGGCGTATTGGATGGCTAATTCCTTCTTCTCAGGTTCCAAGGGGTTTAAGTTGTGGATATTCTGGAGCAGGGCTCGGTATTGTTCCTGGGATACCACGTCAAGGGTAAAGCCCTTGCCCCGGCTGAAGGTTTCGCCGCATACCGCCACGGGGAGGCCCCGGGCTGCCATTTCAAGACCCATCTTGGTTCCATAAATGAGAGCGGCTTGGCTGTTTTCCGCGAGAGTGTAGGAACTTAAGTCGCTTTCGGGAGGAATGATGCGCACGTTGGGTGGGAGAACGGGGAAGAGTTTGCGGATTTCCGGGAGAATGGGTTGCTTGGTGGGCATGCCGCCCTTCACTTCGGCGGGGTGGATGCGAATGACCAGCCATACGTTGGGATTCTTGGCCAGTTCCCGGACGCTGAAAGCAAGCCATTCAAAAATGTTGGAAAAGACGTTGAAGTTGTAGTAAATCTGGGCATCCCAAATAACGTTCGTAAAAAGGCTGATGATTTTCCGGGATCGATCGATGCGGAGATCCCGATAAAGGGTTTCCACATCATCCACCGGATTAGGATGATAGGAGACGTAATCCCTCCCCCCCGCCTGCCTCGAGATCAAGTATTTCCACGTCAAATCCCGCTCTTGAGCGGTCAAGGGAGGCGCATTCCAGATCGAGGGCGGCTCGGTCATCAGGGTCCGGTGATAACTGTCGTTATGCGACAGCCAGATGGTGCTTTTCCGATAGGGTGTCCCGAAGATGATGATGGGGATGCCTAAATGGTTGGCCACCTTGGCGGCAATGCCATGGGTCGCGTATATGCCGTGAACGGCTACTATGCGATCGGGTTTCAGCGTCGTATAAGCCTTGCGGGCGGCAATCTCCATCAAAGTGCAGGCGTACAGAAACCGGCTTACCAACCACCGATTTTTTTTCGTGTCTTCTATGGTTCCGCATAGTGTTACTCGTAAAACGGACGCGAAAACCTCTTCCCCCACATTGACGCCTTCAAATTCAAAGGTTCGGAAATTCTCGAATGAAGCCGCAGACGATGCCTCGTGGGCCAAGCGGAAATCCTCAGGGGTTAAAAATCGATCATAGCCGTGCAATTCAATCGGAAGTAGGGGGTACAGCGCCTGGATATTGCTGGTGCACTGGCTGCAAGTTTGAAGAACGGCCTTGCGGGTTAGCCCGGATGCATAAATGCCCGAACCGGGACGGTTATTCCCGGTAGAATTGAATTCACAGGCGGGCAGGCTGGTATTGCAATAAAGCGAAGACACGCGGCAGCCTCGGATATGCAAGCCCATCATCAGGACGGATTCGTAAGAAAGCATGGCTGGGCTGAGTCCGTATCCGGTTACAAACAGAACATGCCGCGTGGATTTTGCATTGAGGTTGCGATATTCCGGCAAGGAGTTGTCCAGTACGCGGCGCCATTGCGCCCCCAGCGAAGCAACCTCATCGGGAGTCGCACTTTTCGCCTTAAGACGGAAGGCGAGTTCCTTCCGAATGGGATTGAGTAGCGGCCACTCCGAAATACGCATGATTAAAGCAGGCCCAACGCGGCTTTTTGTAACTCGGTCAGGGGAGGGATGGTGGGGAGGCGCGCCTTCCAATCCGATTCGCGGCTATAATATCCGAATCCGGAACTGTAATAGACGACGAAAGCAAGTCTCGGTCGGGTGCAACGGCTCCCGAAATGGTAACACCGTACGGTGTCGATCAGGAAAGCCGTCCCGGCGACACCTGTGATTTGCACCATATTCTTGAGCGGAACGTAGGAGGATATTTTTGCATCCGAAAGATAATGGGGCAGGTATTTGGGGACTCGCGTCGAATCGCGGGCGTCGAGAAAACTGAAAGGCCCGTTTTCCCCCGACACGTCGCGGCAGTAAACGAATAATTTGACCAGGGATCGATCGGTGCGATCCTTGTGCCAAAGCTGGCTGGAGGAGAATGTTTCCACGGGTTGGGAGTGAAGAAGTTCAACGTACTCAAGGAAAGGCGCCACACCTAAATAGGCGGATACCGTTCCCAGCAGTTTCTCGTTCAGGGCGAGTTGCAGAAACACGCTCGCGGGAGAATAGTCCTCGACCGTCAGCAGTTGGGAGAAAAAGGCCTTGCCGCCTCTTTGCTTGAGCGGCGCGACATCGGCCTTGGCGGAGGCAATCTGGTATAATTCTTCCACGCCGGGCAATTCTGTGTTTTCCAATCGGCAATAGCCGCAGTCGCGCAAAGTGCTCACGGTCGGCCCTGGCGCGGAGGCAAAATTTTCCGCCAAACGTTTGCGTTGGCGGTATTCCGGGAGGTTTCGAAGAATACGAAATGGTTTCAACCTAGGGGTCCAGAACCTCGGCAACAAGTCCTTTGTTACAAGGCGCAGGATCCGTTTTACCTTTTGACCCATGCGGAAAAATGGAAGTTCGGAACTCAAGTTATTTCACAATATAGAAAGCCGGCTTTGTTCTTTCTGCGGAGTCAATTGCGTCTGACAAGCTGTAAAACAAAACCACGAATTTCCCGGATAGCCGCCGAGAAATCTTGAGATCCCAAGGAATTCACTTTTACAGCCAATAAAAATGAAAGTCCAAACGTGACGAAGGAAGCCCCCACGGAAGCCAGCCCCGCCCCCAGGATGCCAAAGATGGAAGAAAACGTGTAGATCAGAACCGGAGAAACCAATCCGGAAACAGTGAGGACCCGACCCATGAGTTGTGGTTTGCCTTTGGAGTTGAAGCTAATCCAGCATAACCCGGATAAGCCGGTGAAGACTGTACTCGCCACCAAGAGGGAAGAAACTCCAACCGCTTGGTGAAAGCTGGCGCCGTACAATTTAGGGATCAAAAATGGAAAGGCCAAGGCGGCGAAGATGGTGATACTGACGGATATCGCGGCCTGGAAAATAAGGCCTTTCAGCAAGGTGCGCTGGGATGAGCCATCGGACGCCATTCCCTTATCGATAAGCAGATTCTGGAAAATTCCGGAGTAAAAGGTTTGCGGCATCAAAGCAGCTTCACGAAATGTATTGGCGATGGAGTAATGGCCCACCAGCACGGGAGAAAGGATGCTGGATAGGATGGGTAATTCCATCTGTCCGCTGAACAGTTTCATCATAACACCCCATTGGGCCTTGATCCCGAAACCGTAACAATCCTTCGCTGTGACCCGGGTTGTTTCCGCTTGCGACTTCGCTCTGCGGACCAGGAATACCAACAAGATTGCCGCCATCACGGTTTGGGAAAGCAGATTCGCCGTAAAAAAGTTCATAAAAGAGGCGCCCCGGGCGAAATAAAAAGCGTACTGGATGCCGATCTGTATGGCGACCCCCAGATTGAAAAAAGTGACGTATTTTCCGTAATTCCCGGAGGCCATCAAAAAAACCGGCAGGACATTCGCGACGACTCCGACGACCAGGTAAGCGTAGACGGTGAATTGTGATGAAAAAGATCTGTGCAGTTCGCGGGCAATCGGAATCGGCAATTGCCCCATGCCATATACCATCAAGCCCGAAAGGGCGCAAGAAAACAAGGTGTTCAACCCCAGCACCTTCAACAGGGAACCCAAGCTGTTTCCGGATTTTCTGGCATAAAACGAAAAAGCGGCCGGGAGGCCGAAGTCGAAAAGCCGGGAGATCAATCCGCAAACCGCCAGCAAGGCCGCGTATTTTCCCAGCTCCGACGCGCCCATCAACCGGGCCAACATGATCCCCTGCAGAAACCCAAACACCCGTCCGGTTAAAATCCCGGTGCCCATGGTCATGATGCTTTTCCGGAGACTAGGCTTCAACACGTTCCTTCGCCTCTTTGATCAATGGGGCTCCATCCGTTTAGCCGGTATTCCGGAGATTACGGATCCATCCGGGAACGATTTCGTGACCACGCTATTCGCGCCGACCACGCAGTTTTTTCCCAGTCTTGTCCCGGGCAGTATGCAGACATTGATGCCAATCCAGGTGCCGTCACCGATGAATACCGGTTCGGGTACGGTCGCTCCTTGCCGCATAATCGGTTTTTCGGAGTCCCGGAATTGATGATTGTGATCCGCTATGAGACATCTGGCCGCGATGAGGATATGGTTCCCTATTTCCACCCGATCTTGCACGGCAATGACGGCGTCGGAGCCGATGCGGGTGTTCTTACCGATACAAAGTGCGGCGCCTGGTTTTACCGAAAAAACGGCGTGTCTTTGGATGACGACGCCCGCTTGAATCTCGATGTTTCGGATCGTTGAAGTGCGGAATTCAGGTTCTATGTAATATCCGTTCAACCATCCTTTTCCCCGAAGTATCCAACCCAACCACACCATTTCCCGAAAGCTCAGGGATGTTCGGAATGCAAACAGGAAATGGCGGAAAAGATTCAACATGGTTATCCGGATTGCGCCGGTACGAGGAATTTTAACCAGGGAAAATAAAGCCTCCACCATAAGCCCGAGAAAATCCGGCCAATCCAGGGGATACTTCGAAGTTTCTGGTGTATGGTGTTGCCTTTCGTACTGCTTTTCAGGTAACGGAGAACATGGAAAGCCGCGCGTTTGTCGATTTCGATACGTGGAATCGAGCCGGCCTTTATGCATGCGGTTCGACAAATTTCATCGCCGGTTAAGGTGCTGAGACCCGCGGCTTCGCAAACGTTCGCCAGGGTCCGGGCGCAAAAGGTGTAAACGTGCGCGTTTTGGAGATAGATCATGGGATTTCGCGCTGTCCAATGAAGGCGGAATATTCCCGGGACTTCGATGAGAACCATGGCGCCCGGCTGCATTTTTTCCGCCACGGCTCGCAGGGCAGAAACCGGATCCAGCAAATGTTCCACGACATGGGAGAGGATGATCACATCGGCGAGCTGCGCGTCTCCAAGGGCGTCATCCAACATTCCGAATTTCATTTCCAGGCCGAAAAACGTTTCCCCGAGTCGGAGATATTCGCGATCCACGTCGTAACCCATCTTTTTCCACATGGAAGGAAGACCGTGCAAGTTCCATCCGGCTCCGGCGCCGATTTCCACGACTTTGATGGGATCGGAGCCGTTTCCGTATTTTTCAACACAAGCCCGAATCCAGGAGGTGAACTTTTTGTTCCAATCGGATTCTGCCGCGGCCTTCGCGAACGCTTCCTTGGAGAGATCGATTCGGTTGTAAAGATCCCGGTACTCCATTTCATAGAAACGCCGGTACCGATCCGCTTTCCATCGGGGAGTGATGCGAATGAGGCCGCAGGCGGGACATAACACGTTGCGGCAAGCCAGGCCGTGCCTGTCCATAGTGGCGAGCAGAATATCAGCATCCGTCGAGCCGCACAGGCATGCAGAGGGCTCATAATCGGCCGGGTTGTCGGCCTCCTGAATCCTATCGCGCACTTTCGATTGGACTTCCGATAAGCGGATCCCGGTAGCACCTAAGGTATAGCCGGGGCCAAGGCTGGGGGTTATCATCCGTTACTCGGCTAAATCCGCTTCTACGTATAAATAGTGGCATCGGAAGGTTCTTTCCAATTCGGCCTTCCATGAGGCGTCCAGGACTTCGCTGACGAATTCGAAGCGTTTATGGCCCTGTGGGGAACGATCCTTCATCCATCTCAAAAAGTTTGAAAGTCCGAATCGTTGCCGGGGAATGATTCGAATCTGGCGGAATCCGGCGCGTTCCATCAGTCCTTTTAATGATTGTGGATTGAAGTACCAAAGATGGGCCTTACGGAAGAAAAATGACGGATACCCATCGGGTAAGGCTTCCAACAAAGCATCGTCCGCATTGGGAGTACTCAGTATCACTTTGCCGCTTGGAACCAGAAAATCTCGCATGTCCTTGAGAAAACTCAGCGGCTTCTCCACATGTTCCAGTACGCTGAAGCTGGTGACCACGTCCACCTTCCCCCGATGATCAAGCAGGGCGTCCTTCGCATAGGGATAGGACGCATAACCCCGTTGGCTGAGGGATTCCCGGAAAATCTTGGACGGCTCGATGGCGACGGCTCCTCTGGCATATCCTTTTACGGCATCCAGGAAAGAGCCTCCGCCGCATCCCACGTCGGCCACGATTTTGTCCCGGAAAATCGAGGTCCCGGTTACGGCCAGGTTGGCGGCCTGCTCCCCGTCATGCAAACGGAAGTAATCGGCCACGTCGGTTCCGGAGTCCACCTCCTCGCGGTAGGCCTGGCTCTCGTAGTATTGATCGGATTGGCCCAAGGTATTGGGAAGGAATCCCGCCAGGCATTGCGTGCATTTCCACACGATGTGATCTTCCCGGGAGAAATTGCCGAAACGGCCTATCCGGATAGGGCCGCGATACAAGACATCCAGGTTCGTTCCGCCGCAAATCGCGCAGGCTGATTTGGAATTCACGCCTTCACCTCCGAATCGGCCAGCAGGGTTTCCAAGCGCGCGAAATCCTCCAAAGTATCGATGTTGACCACCGGTTCCCGGATCAGCACGGCCCCGGCCTTATCTCCCATGATTTTTCCTTGTTCCAAAAGGCATGTCCGCGTCATGGCGTAAGCCACCCCGTTGCGGCGATAGGTTTTTTCCAGTTGCTGCCGCGCAATTACGCCCCGACCCCGGGGATCGAAATAATCCAACCTCCCATCCGACCAGGTCAGTTGTTTTAGCGGATGGTATTTCACGTCGGTTTCCGAAAGCGTCCATACCGAGTCCAACCCTCCGCTTAAAAGCGTTTCCAGCACAAGGGCGATTTGTCCCGGTGTTCGCAATGGGGAAGTGGGTTGCAGCATCAGTACAACATCATATTTGCATGCGTCGATCTTTTCCATTTCCTTCAAGGCGTGAACCAGTACATCCCAGTCTGCGATGCGATCGCCGGAAAGTGTTTCGGGACGGGAAAAAGGGACATCCAGCCCTGACTCCTTGGCGACGCGGGCTATTTCCGGACTATCCGTGGAAACCACGGAACGATCGACGAAGGGGCATTCCCGAAGCGTCCGGGCCGTGAACGCGATGAGAGGCGTGCCATGCACGGGGCGGATATTCTTCAAGGGAACGCCCTTGCTCCCTCCTCGGGCCGGAACGACGGCCAATATTCGCTTTTCCGCGATCATGGGATGGCTACGCCGGTTGGGGTGACACCTTCCAGGGCCGACAACAGGCCGGTTAAGTCCTTGAGCCGATGCATGGGCGGCTCCTGGTACCCGGAGAATTCATTTTCAATTCCTATAAAATCGCAGCCGATTTCCAGCGCGGCGCGCCGATCCGACTCGTTGTCGCCCACGAAAAGCATTTGTTTCGCGGTCAATTTTTCCAGGGACAGGATTTGCACAAGGTTATCGGTTTTGCCTCCGGGGCTTCCCAAAACTCCCCGGAAATAGGCGCTGAGGCCGCGCAGTTCCAAAATGCGCTTTAAAGGCGTTGTCGGCGTGGCGGAGTTGACGAACAAAGAGCAGCCTATGGCCCGCAGGTATTCCAGAGCGGCTTTCGCTCCGGGAACCTCGGGACAGGTGGCGATCCGTTCCTCGCAAAAGGTCGAGTACAGCGATACTAAATGGCGGGTCAACTCTTCCGGATTTTGCGACGAATGCAACGCGCCCTGTTTCCGGGCGCTTGCAACGATGGCGGCGCAGATTTCCTCGCGATCCCCGGACTCCGAGGCCAATACGGAAGCAACGATTCTTTCCATCTCCCCGAGTTGCTTCGCCGCATCGTAATAAGCCTGGCGCTTGATTCCGTTGGACAGGGCCAAAGTGCCGTCGAAATCAAAGGCGACGCATCGGATCATGGCATTCCGCTGTGTTTGCGAGTCAGGCCGCGGGCGTCAATTGGAAGCGCCCCCAATGATCCACCAGGGTTTTTCTTTCGTGGCGGCCCACTTCGTTGATCCTCTTGTCCTGATAGACGGAGTCGTCCTTGAAATGCGTGGTGGAGATCTCCTCGGCCACGGCTCCGGTCTCCGTCCAGAAGCGATGCCATACCCCGGGCAGGACCAGGATGGTTTCCCCCGGATGCATGATGCGCAGATATCCGTCGATTTCGACGTGCAAAACCCCGTGCAGGACCTGGAAGGTTTCCTCCTTCCGTTTGTGGAAATGCAGGGGATGGATTTGTCCGGGAAGCTGGACGATGATTTTTTTGCAATACTCCCGATTCACACAATCGATCAGGACGCAGCCGGTTTCGCGGAAATTTTCCATTCCGTAATGATGGGAATATTCCACCTTGAACTCGCTTCCCAATTGGATATGGGCTTCGTTCAATAAGGCTTTCACATCGTGCACGGCGGATTGGATGACCCGGCGCGGGGGGTCCGGAGGGAGGGTGACCTGGGGCTCCAACAAGGGCTGGTCGGTCGCAAGATCGATCGTGGCGACCAACCCCTCTCGCCATCGGCCGCTGGGTATTTGCCCCTCTTGGCAAGGCATGGCGAAGAATACGTTCTCGCGAACCAGGGGAGAGCCTTTCTTGACTTTACCCCGCATAAAAATCCCCCTTTGCAAGGAATCCAGGGATTCTTTTTCCTCGCGGGAAGGTGAGCCGCGCATGAATTCGCCGCATAGAACGACCGCCCGCCGATAGGCGGCCATCCAGCGGTCGATTTGGGCCGGGGTGGAAGAATAGGCGTTGAGCTTGATCGCATCCGTGGCCACGCCCACATGTCTTTCCATCATCTCGGCGCCCTTGGCCACGGCGATTTGTACGGCGGACAATTCATCGGGAGCCTCGTGCGTGGACCAGCCGATGACGCGCCTGGGGTAGCGGTTCCTCAGCATTTCGATTTGGTTCAGGTTGAATTTTTCGTCGGGGATGGGATAGATGGAAACGCAATGCATGATGGCATAATCCACCCCCCGGTGATCGAAGAAGCTGACGAGGTTGTCGATGTCTTGCACCAGGAGTCCGCCGGTGGAAAAGATGACGGGTTTTCCGGCCTCGGCGACCCTTTCCAGCAAGGGCCAGTCCTTGGCGGAACAACTTCCAACCTTCACGATGTTGAGGTTCATCTCTTCGATGATCGCGACCGAATCCTCGTCGAACGGCGTGGACATGGGCAGCATCCCCTGCGCTCGCACTTCCTCGGCCAGCGCCTCAAATTCCTTGCGGCGGAGGCGCGTGGAAAGGAATCGGGGAATATGCTTGTTGTCGCTCTTATTCCGGTGCGAGGGGTGCACGAAGGAGTCCAATTGCCGAAACTGGAACTTGACCGCAGCCCGCACGCCGTGTTTTTTCACCACCTCGCCCAGCTCACGGATGATCCTTTTGCCGTGCTCAACGTTGCCCTGATGATTATTCGCCATCTCGAGGACGAACAATCCCTTGAAGTCAAAATTGTTTACCATAATTTTTTTTCCTCGAACGGTGATTCAAACAATCGATTCCGGGCCATAACCTTTGGAGTAATCGATGCGCACGGTTCTACCTTCCCAGGCGGAACGATGGGCCGCAACCAGGACCAACAGGGTGTCCAGGCCTCTTTCCAGGCTGATGGGCGAGGTGGAGCGGCGGCCTTCCAGAACCTCCGCCATGTGCTTTAATTCCACGATGAAATCATCCGGCCGCGTCTTTGCGAAGGAGTGATCCTGGGCCTCGGCGTTTCCGCTTTTGAGAGTAATCAAGTCCGAGCCGGGTTTATGATTGATATGGAATTCGCCAAACCCGTTGCTTCCCTGGATTCGCCCCCATTTTCTGGAAGGCGACGTCACCACATCCTGCACGCAGCGCCCCATCAAGCCGGATTCGGTTCGAAGGTGGAAGGCGCAGATTTTGTCGTAATCGGCCCCATCTTTCCGGACAAAATCCATCATGGCATCCACCGCGACCACGCGACCGGCACCGATGACGTGGGCGAAGTGCTGCCAGAGGTTCAGGGCGTGGGAATGTTCTCCGCTGGCGCCTCCCCCCTTGGCCCAAAAACCGAGATAGGAATCGGCAGGTCCGCTCAGCCAGGGGTGGGCCGAGAATATGCCGCCCCAATGCTCGCGGAATTCCACGTCGAGGGTTTCCACCGTTCCCATGTTGGCTTTTTTAAGAAACTCCTCCAGTTTAACCACGGAGGGAGCCACCACATGGTTGTAACCCACGAATACCGCCGTTCCGCCGGCTTTGGCTTCTTGATGCAGGTTCGGCGTACGGGAGAGATCGGGAGGACACAGGGGTTTTTCGATGTGCAGGGCGCGGGGTTTTTCGAGCAAGGCTTCCAAAGCCAGATCCAGATGGGAATTGGGAGGAGTGCCGATGAAAATGAAGTCGTATCCGCCCTTGGGGGCTTCGGCGGAGGGGAATAGCCGTATGGATTCGTCCCAGGCGCCGTATCTTTGCGGATAAATCCGAGTGCGGGTTCTGTCCAATGCCATACGATCCAAATCACATACATCTACAGCCCAACCCATGACTCGACATGCATTCGCCAGATGGTTTCCAATCGATCCGGCTCCATGGATTTTGACCTTATACATTTTCCGTCTCTTGTCCAGTTTTAAAACGGCACACCCGTTATTTTCTACTGATGGCCTGTATGCTCAGGATCAAAGCCAACGTCATTCCTGCCGTGGCTAGGACGGCATTGATGCCGGCGATCCAATCCACCGGTTTTGGTTCCGGCCCCTGCGGTATATAGATGACGCTGCCGGCGTCCGGCTTTCGGCTGAAGACACCTTTGCTGGAAGTTTCACCATTGGCGTATTGCAGCACCACCCTGTCCTTTTCGCTGCGCCGGGTGAACCCCCCGGCCCTTTCGATATAATACTGCGTCGAGGCCCCGTCCTTGTAGAGTACGCTGGTCGCAAAGCCCACTTCTCCCATGACCTTGACCGTATTGCCGCGATCGGGGACGTAGATGCTGTCGCCGCCCATCAGGGAAATATTCGATCGGCTCCCCGTGCGTCGCACCGCTTGCGCGACTTCCACGCCTACCCGGCCGATAGTGTCCTTGAACCTGAAGAATCGGGCTCCTTCGACGTAGGCACCCTCCTTGAATCCCCCCGCGCGTTGGATCACGGCGGCCAATTTTTCCCCCGGATGGAGCAGGGCGTATTTCCCGGGGTGTTGAAACAGACCCTCCAGCGCCACGACTTCTTTGAGGTACCAGCGCGGATCCACCGGGATGTGGACCATGTCATGAGGGGACAATTCCGCGTTCCCTTTTCCTTTTTCCAACCCCGGTTCCAGGGAGATTTCGATTTGCTCCACCTTGCGTTCGTGGGCGTCGCCGCGAAAGACCAGGGCCCGTCCTTCCTCATGTTTCGGTAGAAAACCTCCGGCCTCCATAATCAAATCCTTGACGGTCATGCCTTTCCGGAATTCGTATCGCCCCGGGTTGAACACCGCTCCCGCGATTTCCACGCTGTCGGGGAGGCGCATTTCCTTGAGGCTGTACAGGATGACGTTGTCCTTGGGCTTGAGCGTGATGGAATCGGGCGCGGTTTTCTCGACGGCGTAGGAGAACAGTTCGCTGGACCCATCGGAATGCAAGCGCACCACATGAACCCGGCCCAGGAAGGCGTCTTCGCGCAAGCCACCCGCCTTGGCGATCAGCTGTTTCACTGAAGTCATGCCGTCGGCCTCATAGGTTCCGGGATATTTCACGGGGCCGAAGACGGTGTAATAGTGGGCTGACGCTTCCGAGGACTTTTCCACCAGGATTTTATCGCCGTCTTTCAATTCCACCTTGGCCTTGCCGGACAGGAATTCCTGCGGTGTCGGCAGATCGAGGTAGTCCACCCGGCCGTCTTCGAACACCCGCTGCAAGGTCATCTTTTGCCGCGCGGCCGTCGCATTGAGGCCCCCTGCATAGAGCAGGAGTTCCTTGAGGCTTTCGCCTTTCTTCATCTCGTAAACCG
>JBGPFT010000031.1:0-11619 GCA_041483475.1 Fibrobacteria bacterium
AAAGATCCGAAGGGAACGAGGCGTCCGACCTGCGCCAGCGAACGGTGTCCGTCCACGGAACCGAGCACCAGGGTTTCCCATTCGCCCGACTCCTCGGCCGGAGGCGTGCCCGTGGCCCGGAACACCGCGCCGTCATGGGGCAGGACCTCCTTGAGGCGAGGCCATTCGTCGACCCGGCGCATCCCTTCCATGCAGGTGAATTCGGTGGACAGGCGCAAGGCCCCGAGCGCGTGGGGCAGGCTTTTTTGCGAGGTGGAAAAGGCGTATCGCCCCTCGGTCCAGGAAAACAAATCGCAGACCATATCCTCGGCCACCATCTGGAACCAGGTCTCCCGCTGCTCGTCGCCCAATAGCCCCTTGGCGGTCAGCGTGCTGAGCAGGGGCCGACCCATATCCCGCGACATGGCCTCCAGCTCGGCCATATCCTTTTGCGAGACGCGGCCGGATTCGACCAGCATTTCCTGCATCCGATTCTCCGGCGTGCGATTGTCGACGCGGATGCCGATGATGTTGCCCTGGGAAATAAACAGTTCGGCCAGTTCCTTGGCCCGGGTAAGGCCGAGCACCCCCGTTTTCCGTTGTTGCAGCAAAAGCTGCAGCGCGTCAGGCAGGGAAAAATCTTTGAGATCGCCTTGCAGGATCACGCCGGTTCCGCTCCTTCCTCGGCGGGAAGCGGCGACGCGCCTTTTCTTTTCAGCAAGGACGCGAACAGTGAAACCGCGTAAAAGAGGATCAGGAAAATCCAGGGCAGAGCGGACAAAGCGCCGAGCGAGAAGGCCGGGTATTCAATGACCAAGTGGCGCATCTGATAGGTCCATGCGAGCAGCATGGAAACGCCCAAAAGCCAGGCGGCCCGGATTCCGGCATGACCCAGGAAAAGCCAGCCGCCCCCGGGAATCAGGGTGTTGAGGCCGCGGAACAACACCAAAGAAAGGGAACGCGAACGGTCCCGGAGCCGCTGGATCAGTTGCACCCGCATTTTGGACTCGGATACGCCGGATACGGTTTTGAAACAGGATTCGCAATGGACCCCCTTGCGGCAGGCGTGGCACATTATTTTCCGGCAGATCTTGCATTCGAACAGCGCCCTTCCCTGGGTGATCACGTTATGGCGCCCGCGCCAAAAGACGGCGACGAGACAAGCGACGCAGGCGACCAACCAACCTCCTCCTGGTATGGGCAATAAGCCTCCCGGCATCGGTTGGGTCAGGAAGTCCAGGCCCAGCATGCCCCGGAAAATCCGCTCGAAAACGGATTCGGAGCGGAGCATGGGATCCAGGGCGCGCCGGTTGGGGGGAACCTTTAACCCGAAAAGTTCGTCGTTCTCCTTGAGGAAGGAGGTTAAGGCGGCCGCGTCGGCTTCCGCGGCCCTGTCCAGATATTGCTTGTGCCGCGTGGAATTGTTCTGGAACAGCGCGGCTTGGCTGGCGCCGAACCACAGTTCCACCCGACCCGACGCGGATGGGCGCGCCTCTCCCGCGAATTTTTCGGCCGCGGCATAATCGTATTCGAGCAAAGCGAGATTCGTCTCATGGATTTTCAGCAAAGGTTCGGCGGATCCTTTTCCCGACACGGTGGACGCGATTTCCCAGGCCCGCCGGTAATCACCCTGCTTCTTGCTTTGCAGGGAGAGGGCCAGGGAACGATACTGCGCCCCGATGGAATCGACCTTCTTCCCCTCGATCGCCTGGTAAACCAAAGGATCGAAACCGTTCATATAGGCGGAATGGTAGGCGTTCAATCCGTCCTGGGGATCCCAGGGGAGCAATAAGGATCGCTCCGCCAAAAGGACGGGAGGGAGCAGGAAAAGGCCGGCCATAAGCCAGCGCATAAGTTTTCTTTCACCCCGGTTCGCATGCGGCCAGATCCAGGGGAAAACCGCCAACGCCACGAGGCCGAACCCGGCTCCCGCCACGGCCGCGCTGAGCGTCACCATGGCGATGGCGGCGTAGCGCACGCGGAGATCCACGGAATGCGGCAGCCGCTCGGCCAAGGGATGCGCCAAGCGCGTGAAATGGCGGCCGTATAAAAGCAAAAGGCAGAGAAAACCGAACAGCATGAATCCCAACCGGACCCCATGCAGGGTATTGTAAAGAAATGGAAGTTGATTGTCGTAGAACCGCTGCAGCCCGAAAACCGCGTTGAGGAGATCCCAGACGTCCCCCAGATCGACTCCGAAAAGTCCATGGTCGCGGAAGGAATTTTCCAGGCGCAAAAGGGGGATCCAAGGGCAGTTGGGATCCAAGGCCGCAGCGAAGTCCAACGCGGCCAGGGCTTCGGGGTTCCGGCCTTCCCGCATGAAATCGCGGACTTCCCAAATCGCCGACGCCGCGAATTCGGGGACGCGGCGATATCCCTGTTTCAGCAGGGCTTGACGCAAGGCCAGGCGGGCGGTGCGCGCCAGCGCCGGCGCATTCGCGCGCCCCAAAGTCAGGGCCGCCTCGTGCAAGAAACCGGGATACGAGGCCCAGCGCCGCGACAAATCCGCGATCAGATTTTCCGCCTGGGGCGGGTGGGCGACGCGAAGGACCAAGGCCTGGGCCGCGAGATTCCATCCGCGCAGGCTGGAATCGGAGGCCCAGATGGATCTGCGGAGAGAATCCAGAAAAGCCGCGCCTCCGGCGCCCGGCTCCCCGCCGGCGAAAAGCCGGGCCGCAGCGGGGTGATTGGCTTCGAATTGGAAGCGCGCCGCCAAGGCTTGCTTCCATTGGACTAGCAAGGAATTTTGCGCCTGCGGCCAGGCCGGGGTGAACAGGAAAATCGCCGCGCCGCAAAGGCCGCGAATGGCGAATCGTGGGCGCGGGTGATGCTCCATTTTCAAGTCCAAAGCTTATTCAAATTTTCGGGTTCCTCGAATCCGAAGCGCTTTCGGAAACCTGTTTCAACCCGTATTTCTCGATTTTCCGGTATAAAGTGGAAATGTCCAGGCCCAGGATTTTCGCGACTTTGGGTTTTTGCCACTGGTTCTGAGTCAGCATCCAATGGATGTAAGCCTTTTCCACCTCGGTCAAGGAAGGCGGAAAGGCCGCGCCGGGTTCGGCGGCTTCCGCCGCCGTTTTATCCGGGATTTTTCGGGATCCGTCCACATCCAGGCCTTCGATGATTTCACCCGGGGCGAAAGCGATGGCGCGCTCGACGGCGTTCTCAAGCTGGCGCACATTGCCCGGCCAGGAATACTCCGAGATTTCCGCCAAGGCCGCAGGGGAAAACCGTCGGCGTCCCTTGGTTTTTTTTTCCAAGAAATGGTTGGCCAAAAGCACGGCATCGTCCTCGCGCTCGCTCAGTTTCGGCATATGCAGACGCAATACGTTGAGCCGATAATAGAGATCCTCGCGAAACTTCCCTTGCACCACCGCCTGCTCCAAGTCCACGTTGGTGGCGGCCAAAATGCGCACGTCGATTTTCCGCGTCGCCGTTCCCCACACCGGCGTCACTTCCCGCTCTTGCAGCACCCGGAGCAATTTCACTTGGGTCCGCAGCGGCATGTCGCCGATTTCGTCTAGAAATGCGGATCCGCCCTCGGCCACCGAGAACAGTCCTTCCTTGTCGGCATGCGCCGAGGTGAAGGCCCCTTTCACGTGGCCGAACAATTCCGACTCTAAGAGATTTTCGGAAAGCGCCGAGCAGTTCACCACCACGAAAGGCTTGGCGGACCGCAGAGACTTCTGATGGATGAGCCGGGCCACGAGTTCCTTGCCGGTACCGCTTTCGCCGGTGATGAGGGCCGTGCTGTCCGAAGCGGACGCCGCTTCCATGCGGGATTGCAAGGCGCGCATCGCCTCGGATCGACCGATGAAATCCAGCGTCGGGACCTGAATGAGCCGGCGCAGTTCCTTGTTCTCCTCGCGCAAAGCCCGGGTGGACAGAGCCTTGTCCACCACCTTCCCGAGGAATTCCATGTCGAAGGGCTTGGTGATGAAGTCGAAGGCCCCCTGCTTGATGGCTTCGACGGCCTTTTCCACCGTGCCGTAGGCCGTCATCACCACCACCGGTAAGGCTGGAAAACGGGCATTGAGATCCTGTTGCACCGACAGGCCGGAGTCCTTGCCGAGAGAAAGATCCACCAGGGCCATGACGGGTTCGGGTTTATTCAGAAAGACGGCGGTTTCCTTTCGATCCGAGGCCGAGTCGACGGCGAATCCGCGCCGCTGGAAGAAAACTTCCAACAGGCTGCAAAGCGACGGCTCGTCGTCCACCACCAGCACGCGGGGTTTCATGGCCTCCATTATCCCACCAAAGCTATTCGCTTCGCTCCCGCGCTTTCGCCTGTTCCCATAGTTTGTCCATTTCCGCGGGGGCCATTCCGGCCAGCGCAGCGCCTTGTCCGGTAGCCAGAGTTTCCATGGCGCGGAATCGCGCTATGAATTTGGCATTGGTTTGCGCCAGAGCCCGCTCCGGATCCACGCCGAGGAAACGCCCCAGATTCACCGCGGCGAACAACAAATCCCCTAGCTCCCGGGCTGCGGCCTCGGCGTCCCCTTTTTCCGCTTCGGCCGCGAACTCATTCAGTTCCTCGGAAACCTTGGCCATGGGGCCTTTCCAATCGGGCCAATCGAAGCCGGTTTTGGCGGCGCGTTTCTGAATTTTAAAGGCCTTGAGCAAGGCCGGCAAGGCCTTGGGGATTTCACCCAAAGCGCCTTCGGAACCCCGCGGGCCCTTCTCAATTTTTTTAAGCTCGTCCCATTGCGCTTGCACTTCATCGGCCTTTTCCAACCGGCCCTCCCCGAACACATGGGGATGGCGACGGATCAGTTTTTCGCATAAGCCTTGAATCACTGCTTCCACATCGAAGCGGCCGGCTTCGCCCGCCATTTGCGAGTGGAAGACGATTTGCAGCAAAAGGTCACCCAATTCCTCCCGCATATTGGGAGCGTCCTTGCGCTCCACCGCGTCGACGAATTCATAGGCCTCCTCAATGAGGCAACTCAAGATGGACTCATGGGTTTGTTCCCTGTCCCAGGGGCATCCGTCGGGAGCCCGTAGCCTGGCCATGATGCGGATGAGATCGTCGAAGGTATAGGGGGATTCGGGGATCTTCATGGTTGCGGCAAATTTGGGAGGGCCGAAGATAAAACCGAGAATGCCCCCTTGGTTGAATACTGCTCAAATGTTCAGTATTATTTGATTCATGGCTGCCATCTATCGGAATCTCAGCGCGGAAGAACAACGTCTTTATTGCTGTCTCGCCCTTCAGCATAAGCTTGGCTATGCGGGATTCGCCCGCCTGCTGGGGGTTTTCGGAACTCCGGGGGAAGTTTATCGCGCCTCTGAAAAGGATTTGGTTGCGGCTTATCCACAGCTTAAAATTGAAACCATCGTATCCATTCGAAAAGGGGCGAAGATCGAAGCCTGTGAACGTATCGTCGTCGCGTGTGAAGCCATCGGCGTGAACATTGCTCCCAGGGGAACTTCGGAATATCCACCGCCGCTGGAATCCTTGGTCAACCCTCCTCCGTTGCTTTTTATCCAAGGTGGGTGGCGCTCGGATGCCAGGGCCGTGGCCGTGGTGGGAACGCGGAATCCCACCGACTATGGCCGCCGGGCCGCCTTCGTGCTGGCGCGTGATTTAGGGGCGGCCGGGGTCACCGTGGTCTCGGGATTGGCCGTCGGCATAGACTCCGAGGCCCATGCGGGGGCCTTGGAAGGCGGAGGCCGCACCTTGGCGGTAATAGGCTGCGGCCACGACGTGGATTATCCCCGTGAGAATCGGAAACTGCGCGAACGCATCTTAAAAAACGGGGCCGTCATTTCCGAGTTTCCGCCTGGGGAGCTGCCGCAGCGCGTCCATTTTCCGCGCCGTAACCGAATTCTAAGCGCATTGGCGCTTGGCACCGTGGTGGTCGAAGCGGGGATCCGCAGCGGGGCGTTAATCACGGCGGCCTATGCCCGCGCTCAGGGAAAGGCGTTGTTCGCCGTGCCCGGCCCCATTTTCAGTTCCGCGTCCATCGGTGCCAACGCCCTTTTGCGTCGGGGTTTTCCACCGGCCACTTCGGCGGAGGAGATTTTGGCTGGCTTGGAGACTGAAGCCGCTTCGTCCCGAAAGCATGCCCTCGGTTCCCGCGATGCGCGGAAAATCCCCGGTTCTCCCTTGTCCGGGCTCTTTCCGGCCGATGAAGATCCGGCGCTGGCGCTTTGGCGTGGTGAGGAAACCTGTTCCCTGGACAAGCTGGAAGCACGCGCACGCGGCGAGGGGACGCCGGGAGGAGCATTGGCCGCCCTGCTCTCATCCTTGCTTCGATTGGAACTCCGTGGCCTGATCCAAAGGCTGCCGGGACCGGCTTTCCGGAGGATGCGCTGCCCCCGTTTCGCGGGCTGACTACTTTTCACCCCGACGATGAAAAAGAAGCGGCCGTGGATCCGCTGGACGCTGTCGGCCTTGGCCGCCTTCATTCTCTACCAGATTTTGGCGGGACCCGGTGGTCTTCTCAAAGTGATGGAGTTGCGCGATCAGCAACGCGGCCAGCAACGTCGCATCGACAGCCTGAAATCCCGACAGGTGGAATTGGAAACCGAAAAACGGCGGCTGCTCACCGATTCGGCCTACTTGGAAAAATTGGCGCGCAAGGAACTGGGGATGGCGAAGGCGGGAGAAAAAGTTTATCGGTTCGTTGCGCCCCCGCCCCCCTAAGGTTTATTTCTTCAGTTTTTCCTTGCAGGCGACGGCGTATCCCGCCAACATCCCGTCCATATAGAAGCGGGAAACGGTCAGGATGGTTTGCAGGTTCTTGCCGTAGCGGGCTTCCTGCTGAACCTCCAATTGCAAAGACTTATCCTGCCAAGGGGCTTTGACCAAAGTTTCCAGCGGGGCGTCGTTTCCCCCCACCTTGGAAACCATTTTGCCGAGCGGCCTGCCCAGCATTTCCACCTGGGTGTGCCCGTAAAGCTGGCGAGCTGATTCATTCCAGCCGATGATGCGCAATTCGGAATCGGTGACGATCACGGCCGGTCCGCCTCCGAGGCGACCCTGGACGAGGGCGCGCGCGGCGCGGGCGTAGATCTCTTCGTCCAACGCTTCGGGTGAAATGCCGATTTCCTCCACGTAGCGCATCACCGCTTCCTCCGTGAGCCGGCGGGGCCCGCGGCCGATGCGCTCATAAGGCATGCGGCCCTGATCCAGCCAGTTGATTACGGTTTGGGCGGACACATGAAACAGCTTGGCCACTTCACCGGTCGTCAGCATTTCCTTAAACTCCTAATTTCTCCTCCGCTGCACGTGGCGCGGAAGCTTGAACTTCTGGGGATCATTATGACAGGGTTCCGGGGATTTTTCAATCCTTTTCTTTTTTGGGGGTTTTTTACCGCGCGTTTTCCCGGTGTTTCGACGGCATAATCCCCCGAATAACGGCCAGTTGCGTCTTCCAGGTTTTTTATACTCCAGGCATGAAAACCGTATTCCTGCTTCTGGCCTCCAACATCTTCATGACTTTTGCTTGGTATGGACATCTTCGTTTCCGCCAATCCCCCTTGTGGATCGCCATCGCGGCCAGTTGGGGCATCGCCTTTTTCGAATATTGCCTGCAAGTTCCCGCCAACCGCATCGGCTCCTACCAATTCGCGACCGTGCAGCTCAAGGTCATTCAGGAAGTCGTCACTTTGCTCGTGTTCTCGGTGTTTTCCTGGCTGTACCTAAAAGAGGCGTTGCGTTGGAATCACGGCGTGAGCTTCCTGTTCCTGCTGGGGGCCGTGTTTTTCGCCTTCAAAAAGTGACCCATAAAAATAGCGCGTTATTCCCCAATCCCCCGCAGGATTTCCTCGAAAAACGCTTGTGCCTCCGCGGCGTTTCCGGGATGCTCGGTTAAAGGCATGAGTTTTTCCCGCGACCAGGCGGTTTCGATTTCGATGTCGAGGTTGGCCATCGCCTTCAGCATGAGGTTCGAGGCCGCCACCCGCATGTCTTCCGATCCGTCGAGCCTGAGCAACATGAGACGTTCCGCCCCGGCGGGGAATTCACGCAAGGCGGCATCGACTCCCATCCATCGGTCGTTCACCCGCGCTTCCGTCCAGGCATGACCGATAAAAACCCCGCGGCCCAAGGTGGCGAATCCCAATACGACCCGGCTGGGAATTCCAGCGGCGCGAAGCAAGGCGGCGGTCAGCACGGCGGCTTCGGAGCAATCGCCTTCGAGACGGCGCATGGTTTCCCGGCTGGTTCCGAACAACGCCGCCCCCAATTGGAATTTGAAAGTGGAAGACACGAAACCGTAAATCCTGCGGACGATTTCCGTTTCACTCTTCGTTCCTTGGCGCAGCTCCGCAACCTTGGAAAGAAGCAGGGAATCGCCGAGATCGAGATAAGGGCTGGAGGCAAGGAATATTTTTGTGTTCTCCTCATCCCGCTCTCCTAACCCCCTGAAAGTTTCCACCTCCACCCATCCCTTGCCTGTGCGTATCACTTTTTGCCCCGGTCCCTCGGGCAGGTTCAGGGAGTCGCCGTTTCGCATCGATACTTTAAGCCTGAGGCGATCGAGTCCCCGTTGTTCCGGAGCCTTATGGGACACGGGGAAAAGCGACGAGGCGGTGTCCACGATTTCGAGAGGCAAGCCCGAACGGAGGATGAGAGGCGTTTTTTCATCGTTTAATTCCTCGAATTCGGCCAGCCGCCACCCTTCCGGTTTCCGGTAAAGGTGCATGGCTTGCACGGAATGGACGCGATCCAGTCCCATCAGCGGGCGGCGGAAAACCGCGTCGGAAACGGTTTTAAGCGCGCACCACTTGCTTTTTTGCTTTTCCTCGATCACTGTATCTCGGCTTTTCGCGCTGTCGAGGAAGGGGGCGAGTTTTCGCTGCGCCTCCAACAGGAAGGAGAACATGCGCAAGGCCGTGCCGGTGCATAAAGCCCGGGCTTCCTTTTCCGCGCCCGCGTCCAGCAGGGAATCGAAGCGTTCCAGAACCCGCAGGGGGGCAAGCGTATCGGGGGGAGAGGCTGCGGCGGGACGGAAAAGCGCGAGGGCGAGGAAAAGGGACCGTTTTTTCATGGACGCGGGAAGTTAGTTTATGCCCGGTGCTTATTTCGGGCTATTCCCTGTTCTGGACGCTTGCGGCGCCCCTTTTCCTCGCCGTCATGGCGAAAGCTTTTCAAGGCGATTTGGTGATGCATGCGGATGGAACGGGTGGATCGGCCACCTTGCTGCTCTCCATCTCCGGATCCGAAGGGCGACTCGACGTCCGAACCGTGCTCGGGCCGTTGGGGCAAACTTCGCGTTTCTCCCTGGTTTCGCGCGCCCAGGACTCTGGCAAAGTATGGATGTTCGACGAAACACAAAAATGCCGGGAGCTTTCGCCCGCGCCGAAGCCGACCTCCGACACCTTGCCTTATCAAGTGAAGGCGGGGGCCGACACGACCTTATTGGGTATCGCCTGCAAACGCTATGCGCTCACGCGCAAGAGGGAGCGCGTCGAGGCCATCTTGGCGCCGGAGCTTTTGGAACTCGACACTCTTCTGTCCCGCTTCCAGGAATCCAGCCCCCTGGCGGCGGGAAAACCGCTGGCCAAGGCCCTGGCCGGCAAAGGTTTTCCCCTGGCCTATTCCGTGGAACGCGCGGACGGCAATGCCAAGGTGGAAACGCTGCACATACGCCGCGGCCCCCTGGCCGAAGGGCGACTCGCTCTTCCCGCGGGATGCGAGCCGGCGTTAAAACCACTCCCTCCGGCGGAACCACCAAAGCATTCCGAAAAATAGCGCGACCCCGAATCCCAGCATCCACGTGAATACATGTGGGTGGGTGGAGAAGGGTAGGGGGACGTTCATTCCATAGAGGCCGGTCAGGAAAGACAAAACCAAAAGGGGCGTGGATACCACGGTGAGCAACCGGATGATCTCGTTGGTTTTCTGAGTGATGGCCGAGCGGTACAGTTCCAGGGCGTTTTGGGCCACATCCTTGTGGATGATGATGTCCTCGATCTGCCCTCGCAGGCGGTTCTCCAGCGATCGGAAAAACGGTTGGGCGTAAGGGGTGACGAAACGGCAGGCGCCCGAGTTCAGATCATGCACCACCTGGAGCTGCGGGGTCATGGACCGGTGCAACGCGTACAGCCCGTTGCGCGCATGCACGATGCGTTCGAGCAAATC
Source organism: Fibrobacteria bacterium (assembly GCA_041483475.1). Taxonomy (GTDB): domain Bacteria; phylum Fibrobacterota; class Fibrobacteria; order UBA11236; family UBA11236; genus UBA11236. The sequence continues at coordinate 10,070 of JBGPFT010000031.1, forward strand.
CTGTCCCGGCCGGTACAGGGCCTCCTCCTCCAATCCGATGATCACGTCATCCACGCGCTCCATCTCGGGGGCGATGGCTTCCTGCGAGGAAACCAGGAATCGGTGCAGAATCAAGTCAGGGGATCGGGGGGCCGGCCGCATGGAAGGCAACTCCGCGAGCAACTGGTCCACCATGGGTATGGCATCGTGGTGGAAGGTCAGGAGATACCCGTCTCCGAGTACGAGATCGAGTTCCCGTACGCGCAAGTCGCCACTGAGCGCCGCATCCGAAGGCAATACATGAATGGTGACGTGGGTGTATTCCTCGAAAGGCGTGAGCCTCGGATGCGCGCTCGGCAGCTTGATGTTCTGGATCACGGTGGGATGCCATTCGAGGAGCGACATGAGTTGTCCCTCGCATTTGGCGTCGAGTTCCCCCGCGAGGTCCAGCCAGACGAAGCGTTTTTCGCCATTCCGCGAGTTCAAAATATCCAGCGACTCCGTCGGTTGGATGGGAGCGCCCGCGGGAAAGACGAAACCTTGGATACGCACGGACATGACGGAAAATGATATTCATAAAATCGGCCGTCCCGGGCGGTTGGTATATTGGCTCCCGCTTCCGATATGAAAACCGCAGCCACTTCGCCCGAGGCCGGGATTTTCCGGCGCCTCACCTGGGGCTACGTGCGCTTTTCCCATGCCCGTCCCTGGCTTCCCCTGATTTTCATCGCCTTGACGGCTTGGGCCGGAATCCATGTGGCCAAGAATTTGCGCATCGACACCGACTTGCGGGTGTTGCTCCCCAAGGGTACGCCGTCCAAGGAGGGCATCGAGGAGGCCGAGCGCCGCAAGGGCTCCACCGATTTCTTCACCATCGCCATGGAGGCCCCTTCCATCGAGGCCGTGGCGCGGTTCCAGAAGGCGGTGGCCGAGTCGCTGGAGAAATGGCCCGAGGCCGTCTGGGTGCAATACGATCAAGACCGTTCCTTTTTCGAAAAGCGGGCGCTCCTGTATCTGCCGACCTCGGAGTTGACGGATTTAAGGGAACGCGTGCGCGGCATGATCGGGGAAAAATTCGCCTCGGCGAATCCGCTCATCGAATCTTTGGATGAGGAAGCCGCCGCCAAACCTTCCTTGGAAGGTTGGCCGAATCCTGAGGCATTGCGTCGACAGGGACTGCCCGAGGACATCGTTTCGGCCCTTTTAAACAAGGTACGACGGGGCTCTCCCGCGTCCCCCTCGGGGGGGACGGCGATGGCCAGGCGATCCGATTCGGTCCCGCCCCGTCCCGATTCGCTGGAGGCCAGGCTCATGGGATGGCATGCGGAAAAGGGCGTATGGGTGGGCGTGGTGCTGGCGCAGTTGAATCAGCCGTCCACGAACGCCCTGTTCGCCAAGGCCATGTACGATAAAGGCACGGGGTTAATCGAACGCCTGCGGCCGGAAAATTACGGCTCCGCGCTGTGGCCAAGGTGGCCGGCGCCTACCGGAATTTCAATGAGATCAACGAGGTGACCACCGACGTGGTCGTGGCCGGCATCATCTCCTTCGCGCTCATGGTGGGATTGCTG
>JBGPFT010000032.1:0-11561 GCA_041483475.1 Fibrobacteria bacterium
CCGCCTTGGATGTGGCCGACATTTCCGGATTGGCCTTCGATCGGAAGGTGGCCATCACGGTATTGCAAGGCTTGGTGAACCGCAGCGTTCCCCGCATTTATTTGCTGGACGCCCAGCAAAGTGGGGAAGGCAAGACTTTCTGGATCGACCGGATGACGGTGACCAAGACCACGGTGGCCAATGCCATGACTTTGTTCACCAAATACCGATCGGAAATCACCGGGCTTTGCGTTTACGATCCCGCCGTGATGGGCACGGTGAATGCCGCCGTTACCGCCGCGGGAATCACGGGCTGCGTCGTGGCGTCGCCCACCTTGGCGACCACGCTTTCGGCCGCGCCTTACAGCATCCCCGTCACCTTGGATCTCCGCACTATGGGTTTGGCGGACAACCGCGCCGCCTTCACCTGGGCCAAGAACCAATACTGGCCCCAATGCACCCATCGCATGCTGACGGGAATGTCGCCCGGGGTTCATTATCCGCTTTTCGATTATATCGTGGCCAATCGCGCCCTTTGCGTATGGCTGGATCCGGGAGTGAGCCAGGATGTGCCGCTGCTCAATTCCATTTTTGCCGAAATGCCGGTGAACGGGGTGTATTTGGGTTGGTGGGCCGACGAAACCCGCGGCGTCACCTATGCTTCCGCCTACGGCGTCATGACCTTCGCCTCGGATTGGTTGGCCAATGCCACCGTGCATGGCGGGGGATCTTCGACGCTAGCCAATGTGCCGACCTTGGCCGCTCCACCGGCCCTGGCCAACAAGGTTTACATCGCCATGATCATGAGCGACGGAGACAACTTGCAGGAGCAGGAGCATTTGTTTCCCCTCCGCTGGGCCAGCGCCCAACGGGGGGTTTTCCCGGTAAGCTGGACCCAGTCGCCCGCCATGGCGGATTTGGCCCCGGCCATTCTCAATTATTTCTACGCCACCCGCACGGCCAACGACGATTTCATCACGGGACCTTCCGGCGTCGGCTATATGCTTCCGGAATTCATGAACCGGAACAATTTCCGCCAATTCGCGACCCTGACCGATTTTTATTTGAGGAAAACCGGCATACGCACCGCTACCATTTGGGGAAATTCGGCCTGGGCCTCGGATTCCTTCGGCCTGCAATGTCCCACCCTCCTAGGCATGGCCAACTACACCCACAATAATCCCGTGCCTCCGCTGGGCCTCCGGTATTGGGCCGGCGGCCTGCCCTCGGTGGACATGACCCCGGACTATGCCTCCTTAGCTTCCCAGGCCATCGGAGAGATTGGGCCCAAGCTGGCGGCCTGGAACAGGTCCGGCCCCCTCTTCATCGCCTCCGAGCTCAATACCAACCAAGCCGGCCTGGACCAGATGCGCATCGTGTACGATACCTACCGGACCAATCCCGACGTGGTCTTCGTGCGAGCGGATCAGTTCTTTCAGTTGATGCGGATGGCGAACCCCACGCCCATCCGTCCGCGCAGCCGATCCCGCTTCATCCCTCGTTCCGGTTTGCCCGTGGACTTGCTGGGAAGGTTTATTTCACCACTCCAATTCTCTGCCAGGCCGATTTTTTTCCGCTAGCGAACCAAACCTCGCAAAGCACGGCGTAAACGTCGGGCCCAAGACGGCGCATGTCGACTGTGTGATTCGAGGGTTGGACTCCCGGCGTCAGGTTCGTCAGCGTTTCTTCCTTTACCGGATTTCCGGCCAAATCGAAGACGCGGATGCGCGCCTGCGTCGCCGGAGCCCCGATTTTGAGATACACCGTGGCGATGCCCCCGCGCAGCGGACTGGGATACAGATGAAAATCCTGGATGGAGTTCACGTCGACGATGACGCGAGGTGTTCCCAGAGTCGAGGCTTCCAAACGGCAACTGCGGCCCGGATCGCCTCCGGACATCAACCAGTTTTGTCCCGGCCTCGCCGCCGCGTTGCCCAGCGACCAGGCGTTCAGGCTCCCCGAAGCGGTTTGCGCCAACAATTCCAAATCGTCCGAATCGAGTTGCGCCAAGGTGAGATGGATGAAAGGCGGACGGATCGAGTCGATGGAAAGCCCGCCCGCGCTTAGCGGCCAATCGGAACTCACGGATTTCCCCAAGGAGTCCACCGCGTAGATCAAGCCGTCGGGGGAACCGAGCAATACCGCCGGATGCCCGCGCAGCGACAAGGCCAAGGGCGTCGATCCGATCACCGTGGAAGGAAGATGCCGGTTGCCGTAAGCGAAACCCACGTCCTGGCGCGGCTGCGGCTTGAAAGGCCAGCCCGGCAAATACGCCCCGCGCCAATCCACGGCGAACACGGCGTTCGTGCCGCTGAACAGAATATCGGGTCGGCCGTCCCCGTCGAGATCGGCCAAGGCGGGCGCGCTGCGATCCTCGGTGGCGTAATTTCCCGCCGTGTCGGCGAAGACGACGCTGCGGGGAAAACGCTGGGGAAAGCCCGCGAAGGCGACGCCGCTGTCGACGCGGAACAAAAGGCCGCTGCCCTTGGACCCGAGCAGGAAAACGTCGTCCTCCCCGTCGCGGTTGAAATCCGAAACCACGGCGCTGAAAATCTCACCGCCGGCCGCTTGGAAAGATCCCCAGGCGGGTTTGAGATCGATCAGGAGGCGGGCGACGGGATCATAACGCCAAGCCGCGCCTCCGCTTCCGACGGACACGATTTGCGGGTCGCGATTGGAGCCGAATAAAATTCCGGCCAGCGCATGAGCTCTCGCGGGCAACAATACGCTGTCCGTTTCCGTTCCATCCAAGGCGAATCCGCGCAGAATTTTTTGATCGTCCGCCGCCCATATCCTGCCGCCCCAGGCTATCGGTCCGGCAACGCCGCGCATGGGGATGGAAATTTCCCGGCCGCCGGTTCTCGCCGTCCCGTTCAGCGAATCCGCGATGGGGCGGATCAGGCGCAGAGTTCGCGTGGTGAGCACGGCGAAAACGGAGTCTTGCGCCGTGCAAGCGCCGATAGGAGCCCCGGCGGGATCCAAAAGGGAATTTACCGGAGCCGCGTTTTCGGGGCGCGTGTTGCCCGAGGCGAGCAGCGTGGGCACGCCGACATAGGCATCACTGTCGCGCGCAGTATCGCGAGCGGCCAAAGCCAATGCGCCATGGGCGGTGTAGGTTTGCAGCATGCCCGTGTCTCCCATGCTGATCACATAGGGTCCGCCTCGGGCGCCGTCGCGAATCACATTCACGGCTTGCGGATTCCCAGCGGGCAAGGTACGCAGGGGCCAGGCTGATCCCGGCGGCTGGCGCAAGGTGCTGTCCGCGGGCCAATAAACGCGCAAGGCCAGGGCCGAATCGCGGAACGTGAATACCGAATCGCCGGTGAAACCGCCGATGCCCCTGGCGAAAACCGGATTCGCGGGCGGTTTCGCCACGAGGCGTATATGGGTGCGTCCGTCATTCCAGGTATTGGTGGTGGAAAAGCCGGTGGAGCCAATCACGCTCGACGTTTCCAGCGCAGCCCAGGTCGTGTCCTGGGGCGGATTCCTGCGCTTGCGGAACACATGCGGGAGCATGTCCTCCGCGGTACCGTAATCGAAGGCGGGCTGGCCGAGGGGATCCTTGAATTCTTTGCCGATGCTGGGAATGCCGTCGGCTTCGACCAGTTCCAGGCCCTTGTATTGGGCCCGCAGGGTATCGCCGAGATAGGCGTTCACCGCGCCTTCCTTGAGAAAAGCTTCCAGAAACCATTCGTTGACGTGCCAGACGAGCAGGCCGTTTCCGGGCAGGCCCATGTCGTAATGGCTGGCTCCGGTGATGATGCCCTGGGGCCGGCGCGCATTGGGAATTTTTTGCGTACAGGATGCGTTTGTGCACAAAGAATCCAGGAACAGCGAGTCGAGAAAGGCGTAGGGCACCTTCACCGAATCGGAAACGCTGAAAGTGTAATCGGTGGGTCCCGAAGGCTTGGAGAAACGGAGGGTCACGGTATCGTCTCCCGCCGCCCGCTGCCGGTTTTCCACCAGCAGGTATTCTCGCTCGTCGAGGGGGATTTTCACTGTGCGCGTCCGGCCCGTCGCTGGCAGGTCGGCGGCGTGCAGGGAATATTCGGAGAAGGAATCGTTGCGCGCCGCGACGACGGGATCGTCCCAACCCATGAAGGCGCGGGTCCAAGCGGAGGGGAATACCGGCAGGAATCCGTCCAAGGTGTTGTAGCCGGCGAAGTCCATCACGTCGAAATATCCCACCTGGGAAATGCCTTTCACCACGTCGAAGAGATCCGGCATTCCCATTTGCCGCGCCAGTTGGTTGACGAGGATGCCGTTGATGCCCCAATTCACCTTGTCCTGGCTGGCGGATTCAGACAGCATCATGAACTCCGTGACGGTGTCCCCGGCGGAAATTACGACTCCCAACGAATCTTTGCGCCGTTCAGGCACGGGTTTGCCCGTGGGCGTGAACGTGTCGGTGGCCGAATCCAGGAATTTGAAATCATCCTTGGTGACCAGAAAATCGGTGAAGTCGTTGGGCGTGTCCGCGCCCAGGAAGCCTAGGGTTCCGCCGTCCACCAGACGCGAATGCCCGGCGTGGAAAATGAGAAAGGCGCGATGATGGGTGGGAGAGGGATTTTGCTGCGCATCGGCGAAAGCGATCCGGAAGGCCATATTGGCGGAATCCCTGGGGTCGTTGAATAAGGCGGCGGTTTCGCTGACGAAGCTCATCAGCGCCTGGGCGCGCTGGGATTCAAAATCCTTGGTTTTTTGCTTGGCGGGTTTGTCCTCGATGGCCGGGTTATAGGCCTTCATCCGATGTTTAAGTTTTTTCGGGGCGATGCGGCCGTTGATATCGGGCTGAGGAAAAAATCGAGGTAGAATGACGACGCGTCCGCCCGAAACCTTATCGAAATAATTTTGTGCGAAATCGAAATGTTTTTGCAGGTAGTAGCGTGACGAGCGGATACTCGCACCATTGGGGTCAAGCTTGTAGGAGAGATCCTTGTCCGATCCGAAAATGCCGAGGCCGGTGGTGCCGGGTTCGTCATTCGCATCCGATTCTGGTGGGTCGCCTCCGACTGGGTCCCCGAATTGGACGTAAAGAGCGAAGACTTCAAGCGTGTCGGGAACCCCCGACGCGGTGCGTTTGAAAAGAGGGCGGGGAAGGGTGGCCTGGGATAGAGCGAAAAGGCCGAGAATGGCGGCAACGAAACGGCTCCCCGATGGGCGAAAGCGGGGGAAAAACGAACTCGACATGCGTCGCGATAAGGTACAAAGGGGCGGGTGTTGTCGCTCACCTCGATACGCGCCCGATTTATCGATATGGGGGCGGGGGCGCTACTCGGTGAGCGAAGCTTCGGTCATCGAGTAGCCGTTGGCGTACCGAGATGACCGTTACACGTCCAACTGCTCGAGCACCAGGTGGGCGTTCTCCTCGATGAATTTGCGGCGGGGTTCCACTTCCTCGCCCATGAGCATGGTGAAGATTTGGTCGGCCTCCACCACGTCCTCCATGGTGACGCGCTTGAGGATGCGGTTCTCCGGATTCATGGTGGTGACGGCCAGCTGCTCGGGGTTCATCTCGCCGAGGCCCTTGTAGCGCTGGATGTAAATCCCCTTTTTGTCGCCCATTTCCGCCAGGATGATGTCGCGCTCGGCCTCGTTGAAGGCGTATTTCTCCACCTTGCCGCTCTTGATCTTGTACAGGGGCGGCTGGGCCAGGTAGAGGACGCCGTGATCGATCAACGGCTTCATGTAGCGGCAGAAGAAAGTGAGCAGCAAGGTCTGGATATGCGAATCGTCGACGTCAGCGTCGGTCATGATGATGACCTTGTGATAGCGCAGCTTGTCGAAATGGAACTCGCCCTCGGTTGTTTCGTCCAGGCCGCAGCCGATGGCCTGCACCATGGTGACGATTTCCTCGTTGGCCAGGATCTTGTCCATGCGGGCTTTTTCCACGTTGAGGATTTTTCCCTTCAGCGGCAAGATGGCCTGGAAGGCGCGATCGCGGCCCTGCTTGGCGCTGCCGCCGGCCGAATCGCCCTCCACCAGGTAGAGTTCGCATTCCGCCGGATTGCGCGAGGAGCAGTCGGCCAGTTTGCCCGGCAGGCCTCCGCCCTCGAGCACACTTTTGCGCCGCGCCATCTGGCGCGCCTTGCGCGCGGCCTCGCGGGCCACGGCGGCGTTGTACACCTTGTCCACGATTTTGCGAGCGATGGCGGGATTTTCCTCCAGGAAGGAGGTGAGCAAATCGAAGGTGGCCGTGTCCACGATGCCCTTCACTTCGCTGTTGCCCAGCCTGTGCTTGGTCTGGCCTTCGAATTGGGGTTCTCGAAGTTTGATCGAAATCACCACCGTGAGGCCTTCGCGCATGTCCTCGCCGGTAAGCTCGAGATCGTTTTTCTTGTTCTTGCCCAGCAAATCTTTGGCCTTCTGGTTGATGGCGCGTGTCAGCGCCGAGCGGAAGCCCACCACGTGGGTGCCTCCGTCCGAGGTATTCACATTGTTGACGAAGGAAAACAGGCTTTCGATGTAGCCCTCGTTGTACCGCAGCGCGATCTCGATGGGAACGCCCTGTTCCTCTTTTTCGAAATGAACGGGCTTCTCGAACAGCGGCTTCTTGTTTTGGTCGATGTATTCCACGAAGGCCGTGATGCCGCCGGGGAAATGGAATTCATGGGCGCGCCCTTCCTCGCGCTCGTCGCGGATGGAGATGGTGAGTCCCTTGTTGAGGAAGGCCAGCTCGCGCAGGCGCGAACTCAGCGTGTCGAAGTTGAACGTCGTATCGGTGAAGATGGCGGCGTCGGGCTGGAAGAAGACGCCGGTGCCCTTTCGATCCGCGCTTCCCTTGAAAACGCCCGGGGCGACCGGGTTGCCGTGCGCGAAGGCCTGGAAGAATTCCTTCCCGTCGCGCCACACCGTCACTTCGAGGCGGGAGGACAAGGCGTTCACGCAGGATACGCCCACGCCGTGCAGGCCGGCCGACACTTTGTAGGAATCGTTGTCGAACTTGCCCCCCGCGTGCAGCTTGGTCATCACCAGTTCCACCGTGCCGATGCCCTCGGTGGGGTGGATGTCGGTGGGGATGCCGCGGCCGTTGTCCTCAACGCGGATGCCGTTGCCTGCAGTGATGACGACGCCGACGCGATCGCAGTGGCCTCCCAGGGCCTCGTCCACGGCGTTGTCCACCACTTCGTACACCAGATGGTGCAGGCCGCGGCCGTCGGTGGATCCGATGTACATGGCCGGGCGCTTGCGCACGGCTTCCAGGCCTTCGAGGACCTTGATGTCTCCGGCTTCATAGCCATGGGGTTGGGTTTGTTCCACTTCGATCTCCTTTTCGTTTACCGCAATCGCACGTCTTTCACCACGTTTCCACCCAGGATTTCATTGGCCCGCCGCCTTATGGTCTCGCATTGGTATTGCAATTCGTTGCGCCATACCGCGTCGACCACCCGGATGCACAAAACAAAATCCTTGAAAGAATCCAATTCCGCGATGCTCGCTACCTTTTCCCCCACCACGTCCTTCCATTGCTCCCGCATTTTGGCCTCGGGCAGAAGATGGGCCAACCCCTGGGCCCGCAACGCCTCCATCAAGAGGCCGGCGATGGGTTCCGGAAAGCTTCCCTTGCCCATGGCTCATGCCGCCCGGCCCTGTTCAAGCGCGATTTCACAGTCGATGGCGAAGGGCAAATCCCCGCGCCTCGGCATGGCGACGAAGGCCTGGCCCCGGCCCGCGATCAAGGCTCCGAGGCGTTCGCGGCGATAGGGATCGAGTTCGGCGAATACGTCGTCGAGAAGCAGGATGGGGGGCAACCCGGAACTCTCCTCCAGCAGCCGTGCAGCCGTCATTTTCAGCGCCAAAGCCACCGATCTTTTCTGCCCCTGGGAAGCGAAATCGCGCACCATTTTTCCATCGAGGAAAGCTAGCAAATCGTCCCGGTGGGGACCTGCGGAAGTGAGGCCGTTTTCGCGGTCCTGGGCGCGTTTTTCCCGCAATTTTTGCAACAGGTTTTCGCGCAGGATTTCGATGGTTTCCCCGGTTCCGGAATAGCGCGTCATTTCCAGGGTCAACGCCCCGTCGCCGTTCCCGATTTCACGGCAAAAATCCCGGGCCGGTGGCGCGAGTTTTTCCACCAAGGCTAGCCGGCGCATGGCGATTTCGGCGCCGGCCTGGGCCAAGGTTCCGTCGTAGGCGGAGAACAGCGCGTCCTCGTCCGCTCCCAGGCGCAGACGCAGGGCCGCGTTGCGCTGGCGCAAAGCCTGCCGGTAGCGGCGCAACACTTCCAAGGTTGTCGGATCGCTCTGGCATAGCAGCACGTCGAGAAAGCGGCGCCGCTCCTGGGGCCCGCCGCGCAAAAGGTCCAAGTCCTCGGGGCCGAAGGCCACGGCCAGAAAATGCCCCAGCAAATCCCCCAGGCGCCGGCTTTCGGTTCCGTCCGTTTTCACGCGGCAGCCGTCCTCGCGGTATTCCACCGATTGGACATGGGGTTTTTCGCCCACCCGCCCTTCGCCGCGAATCACGAAAGCGCCGTCGGGGGAGTCCCAGGCGATGAGATCCTTGTCCCGTCGCGCGCGGGTCGAATGCGCCAGGCAAAGGAAATGGAGGCTTTCCAGCAGGTTCGACTTGCCGTGGCCGTTGGGCCCGGACACGAGGTTGACGCCCGGCGCGGGGCGCAAGTCCAGGCCGTGCAAATTGCGGAAATGGTGAAGCGTCAGCCTGTCGATCCGCACGGGGGGAAGGGTAGAAAGTAACGTTTGGCCCCCAAACCAAAAACGGATTCCCAACACCACCGTCGCCATTCTCGCTTTCCTGGCCGAGTTGGAAAAGTTTGCGCCCAAACACGGTTTTCACGGTCTCCTGGTTTTCTGCGAAATCACCGGCCCCTATTCGGACAAGCTGCTGCGCTTGGCGCGCAGGATGGGGCATCATACCGCGGGCGTCAGCGGCGAAATGGTGCATCGCATGAAAATCGTGGAAAGCAACGATGCCGGTAAAACCGATTCCAAGGACGCGAGAATCATGCTCTTGATCGGCCGTTTGCAAAAACTTCTTTCCCATCGCGACATTCGCGGCCGCTATGCCGCCTTACGCGAGAAGAACCGGGCTTATGATTTGGAAAAGGATTCCGCCACCGCCGCCAAACGGCTGATCCATTCCGTGCTGATGCGACTTTTCCCCGACTGTCCATTGGATAATCAGGTGGTTTTCAGGGGCATGGGCCCCGCTCTGTTCGCCGCCTACATTTTCGATCCCGCTCCGATGCGCCGGGACGGGTACCCGCTTTTTTGCCGACGCTTGCGGGCCCTCGCGCCGGGGATTAAAGACGTGACGTTGAGCAGCGTTTTCGAAGCGGCTCGAAACTCAGTGTGGATCGTGCGCGAACCGGTGGAAATAGAGGCCATCAAACAGCGCCTCGCCTTGGCCTGGGATCATCTGCGGCGGCATGTCGCGAATGCCGGTGTGATCAAGCTGGAGATGGAAGCCCTGGGCGCCTGCGGGACCAAGGTCATGGCCGGGTTGGAGCGCAAACTGCTTCGCATCATTTTTTCGCTGGGCCGACGGCAAGCGGTTTTCGATCCCAAACGCATGAACCAATGCGAATCGCAATACCAAAAAGGCGCTTAGATTTCCTTCGCCCCTAGGCGGATGATCGCCACGCGTTCGCGGCTTGGGCTTGGCCCAAGACCGCCGTTTCGAGACTTGTCACCGCCTAGGGGTTTTTACGCGTTGATCTTCCGAAGATCCGCTTTCAATTCATGCCGGTACAGGATCAAACCCGAGAGGATTTTTGGGGCGAAGAAGGTGGATTTTTCCGGCATGACGATTTCGGGATTCCCGAGCCCCGCGTCCGCCACGGCCATCAGCTCGGGCAACGAGACGGGATGCAGCGCCACGGCCAAATCGTATTCGCCGCGATCCACCAGCGCCTTCATGGCGGCGAGTTCCGATTCCGGGTAATAGTCGAAATGCTCCTTTTTCAAAATCATGGAATGTTCCACCCCCAGGACGGGATAAAGTTCCCGCTCGAGGATGGAACAGTCCAGCCTCCCCACCACGTCGGGAGGAATATTCTTGGCACGCAGGTGGAAGCAGCCTTCGCGGGCGTATAGGCAGAAGACGTTTTTGGGAGGCGTGGCCCATTCCGGGGCCGGGACGAGTTGCAGGGATTTTCTCGCGGCGGAGAAGGGAATGGTTCCGCGGATGACGCGGTTGTAAGCCAGGATGCGCGCATCCTCCACGACATAGGCCATGGCATGGGTTTGCCCGCCCAACAGGGCGGCGTGATAGCGGTGATGTCCGTCGGCGATGTACAGGGGCTTTCGGCCCGCCGCGCTGCGGAGGGCGGTGCCTGCTTCGGAGGATTCGGGAACGCGGAAAATCCGCGTGCGGATGCCGTGCAAATCGTTTTGACCGTCGAAGTCGCTGGAGAAATCATACAGCGCCTTTTCCCGCCCCCGGATTTTTTCCAGGACGGGGCCGATGGGTGAGGGGGTGAGGAGGAAAATCGGCTCCAGGGTATAGCCCGTGGCCCGGGTGACGGCGATGCGGCCTTTCACTTTCTCGTCGAAGGTTTTCTCGTGCCGGATCACCTTGCCTTCGGAATAGGCTGCGACTTCCACGGCGGCGAAAAATCCCAGCCGTTCCCCGCCTTTCCAATTTTGCTCGTAGACGTAAAGGCAGGGCTCCGGATCCGAAAGCAGAATTCCCCGTTTTTGCAAGGAGGCAAGAGCGTCCGCGGGCGATGGCCCCAGGGTGACATGGTAGAAGGAGTCGGGATTGCCGCGCAGCATTTTTTCCAGCGCCGATCCCTCCTTGATGACGTCGTAGGGAGGGGCGGTCACCTTGGCCGCCGCATCCGGTCTGGGGCGCAATCCTTGTAATCCGCGGATGTCGGGCATGGTTTCCTCGTTGAATGTTAGCTTTTCGATTCCTCCACGCCACTTTAGCTCAGTTGGTAGAGCAACGCATTCGTAATGCGTGGGCCCCCGGTTCAAATCCGGGAAGTGGCTGGAGTTTTTCCCGAAGCGAGCGGTTCAATGCTGGTTTTTTGCTGCGCGACTTGGTAAATTGCTGGCCTTGATGCGGAAAACCAAGGGCTTTCAGCTTTGTGTTTCGCTTTGAGTCGCAACGAGCGATTTTGATCGTCCGAAAGGAACCGATGCAGAAAGTATTTCCCGGAACGTGTTCGTTTATCGGCGTGATTTTGATTCTGTTGTGGGCGCCGTTGCAGGCGATGGATTCGCCCGCCCAGGCGGAAAAAGCGCTGCTCAAGCAGATGCGCACCTCGGAATTGGAGGAGTACAAGGAAACATCGGTCGACTCCAACCTGTATATGGTGGGAACGGGGGACGAGTTCGTAATCAATATCAAAGAGTTGCCCAGCACCGAATTTAAGGCCACGGTGAGGTCCAATGGCAGTCTATTCATCAATGAGTTCGGGGAAATCGGTCTGGCCCGAATGACGCTCAAGAAGGCCTATGAAACCATCCGGGAGCGTATCAGCCATTCCTTGAGGGGTCAAACCCATGTTTATGTGGCCCTGCGACAAATCAAGCAACCGACCATTCAGGTCATCGGTCCATTGCCTGGTGCAGGGATGATGAAAATGGCGGGAACGACCCGCATATTCGACGCCTTGAAGG
>JBGPFT010000033.1:0-11541 GCA_041483475.1 Fibrobacteria bacterium
AGGCCTTGGTGGAAAAACTCGAGAAGGACTAAAAACCCGGAAACTGAGAAAGCGGAAAATTCTTAACAAACTCACCCACGAAGGAGAGCGCCATGTCCGAAGCAACCGTTACACCCGCCATCAAGGATTTAGGGGACAAAATCGTCACCCTATCCCTGCTCCAAGCCAAGGAGCTGTCGGATTACCTCAAGAACAATTACGGCCTCGAAGCCGCAGCGGCCGCGGTGGCAATGGCTCCCGCCGCAGGTGCGGGCGGTAGCGCGGCGGCCCCGGAGAAGACCGAGTTCGATATCGTGCTTGAGAACTGCGGAGCGAACAAGATCAATGTGATCAAGGTCGTCCGCACCATCACGGGATTGGGCCTCGCCGAGGCCAAGGCGCTGGTGGACGGCGCCCCCAAAACCATCAAGGAGGCGGCCTCCAAGGCCGACGCCGAGAAGATGAAGAAGGATCTTGAGGACGCTGGCGCCAAGGTTTCGCTGAAATAGCTCTTTGCCCAATTTGACGCAAACACATGTGGATTCGAGGAACGCCCTGACCGCGGCGCGGGGACGGCGTTTCTCCAAATCCCGGGCTGCTCCGGTCCGGATGGGAAGGGAAACAGATGGCTAGCACCGTGGAAAGAAAGACTTACTCCTCGAACCGGTTCAACTTCGAGCTTCCCTATCTGCTCGACGTGCAGGTGAACTCGTTCAACCGTTTCATCCAGGCGGGGGTTTTGCCCAAAGAACGTAAGCATGAGGGGCTGCAGAAGATCTTCAAGGAGATCTTCCCCATCACCGATGTCAAGGAGCAATACGCCCTGGAGTTCGAGGGGTACACCTTGGGAGTTCCCAAATATTCCCTGGAGGAATGCCAGAAGCGGGGTATGACCTACGCGGCCCCGCTCAAGGCCACTTTGTCCCTCAACATCTTCGAGGGTGAAGGCGAGGAGAAAAAATTCGTCGAGAAGATCACCAACGACGTGTACATCGGCGATCTGCCCCTCATCACCAAGAACGGCACCTTCATCATCAACGGGGCCGAGCGCGTCATCGTTTCGCAGCTGCATCGCAGCCCGGGTGTCAGCTTCGACGAGGAAACCCATCCCAACGGCAAACGGTTGCTCAAGGCGCGCGTCATCCCCTACCGCGGCTCCTGGGTGGAATTCCTCGTGGACGTCAACGAGGCCATGTACATCAACATCGACCGCCGCCGCAAGATCCCGGCCAGCATCCTTTTGCGTGCCATCGGGTTTTCCAAGAACAAGGACATCGTCAAGCTGTTTTACGAGGCCGACGAGGTTTCGGTTTCCGCCGAAGGGTTGGAGGAGAAATTTCTCTGGGATGATCTGGTGGATCAGCATACCGGAGAGCTCATCGCTGAAGCCAACACCGTCCTCACGCCCGTGATCCTAAAGCGGGCCCAGGAAGGCGGGCATAAGAAGGTCAAAGTGATTGCGGGCCTGGATCAGAATCCCGTATTGCACAACACCTTGAACGCCGATCCCACCTCCAGCGAGGAAGAAGCGTTGTTCCGAATCTATACCCTCATCCGCCCGGGTGATCCGCCCAACGTGGCTACGGCGCGGACCTTGCTCGAACGGCTTTTCTTCGACGACAAGCGCTATGACCTCGGCGAAGTCGGCCGTTACCGCATGAACAGCCGCCTCAAGCTCAAAGTACCCATGACCACCATGACCATGACCCAGGACGATTTCCTGGCCATCATGAGGTATATCACCGGCCTGTTCGAGAATAAAGGCATCCTCGACGACATCGATCATCTGGGCAATCGCCGCGTGCGCTCGGTGGGAGAGCTTTTGGGGAACCAGTTTTCCCTGGGCCTCACGCGCATGTCGCGCACCATCCGCGAGCGGCTTTCGCTGCGCGACACCGAGGAAGTGACCCCTCAGGATCTGGTGAACGCGCGCACCGTCAGCACGGTGATCTCGACCTTTTTCGGCTCCTCGCAGCTGAGCCAGTTCATGGATCAGATGAATCCCCTGGCCGAGCTCACCCATAAACGCCGCATGTCGGCCCTTGGGCCCGGGGGCCTTACGCGCGAGCGCGCCGGTTTCGAGGTGCGCGATGTGCATCACAGCCATTACGGCCGCCTCTGTCCCATCGAAACCCCGGAAGGTCCCAATATCGGCCTGATTTCCTCTCTGGCCGCTTTCGCGCGGGTGAACCCTTACGGTTTCATCGAGACGCCTTACCGCAAGGTCAAGAACGGCTCGGTGTTGAACGACGTGGTTTACCTTACTGCCGATCAGGAGGACGAATTCAACGTCGCCCCGGCCTCGACCCAAATCGACGAGAAGAATAAAATCGCGAACGAATGGGTGATTGCCCGTAGGCAGGGGGATTTTCCCATGATCCCGCGCGATCAGGTGCAGCTCATGGACGTGTCGCCCAAGCAACTCGTCTCCATCGCCGCCGGCCTCATTCCCTTCTTGGAGCATGACGACGCCAACCGCGCGCTCATGGGTTCCAACATGCAGCGCCAGGCCGTGCCCCTGCTCACGACCGAAGCGCCCCTGGTGGGCACGGGCCTCGAAGCGCGCTGCGCCTATGACTCGGGCGCCATGACCATCTCCTTGCACAACGGAACCGTGTCCTACGTGGATGCCCGGAGCATCGTGGTCAAACGCGAGGAGGAGAAGAAACAGGCCGCCGACTTCCTCGACGTTCCCGAATACGACACCTATCACCTGCGCAAATTCGAACGCAGCAACCAGGACTCCTGCATCAACCAAAAGTCGTTGGTGAAGGTGGGTCAGGCGGTGAAAAAGGGAAGCGTGCTGGCCGACGGTTCCGGCACCCATCGCGGCGAATTGGCCTTGGGAAAGAACATCCTGGTCGGGTTTTTGCCCTGGAACGGTTACAACTACGAGGACGCCATCATCATCTCCGAGGAGCTGTGCAAAGAGGACACTTTCACCTCCCTCCATATCGAGGAATTCGAGATGGAAGTACGCGACACCAAACGCGGCCCCGAGGAATTGACCCGGGAAATCCCCAACGTTTCCGAGGAGGCGCTGCGCCACCTGGACGAAAGCGGCATCATCCGCGTGGGCGCCGAGGTGGAGGCGGGAGACATCCTGGTGGGCAAGGTGACTCCCAAGGGCGAAACCGAGCTTTCCCCCGAGGAGCGCCTGCTGCGCGCCATTTTCGGCGAGAAGGCCGGCGACGTGCGCGACAGCTCGCTCAAGGCCCCGCCGGGCATGAAGGGCATCATCGTGGAGACCCGGACCTTCTCCCGCAAGGAACGCGACAAGAAGACCAAGAAAAGCGACAAGGAGCGCATCGACGAGTTGCGCGAATCGATCAGCGGCCGCATCAAGGAGATCACCGAAGCGCGCGACAAGAAGCTGACCGACGTACTCGACGGCAAGGAAGCGCAGGAGATCCGCGACGAGTCCACCGGCGAGCTGATTTTGGCCGAAGGGAAAAAGTACACGGAGAAGATCCTGCAGAAGATCAATTTTTCCGATGTGAGCATCCCCAAGGGACTGACCTCGGAGACGGCCGCCAACAATCTGGGAGAGAAGGTTTTGCTCACCGCCAACGAGATGATTCTGCGCCTGGAGGAGGAGCTCGACAAGGAAATCGACAAGATCATCCGCGGCGACGAGCTCAAGCCCGGCGTCCTGCAACTGGTCAAGGTGTACGTGGCCAAGAAGCGCCGCGTGGCGGTCGGGGACAAGATGGCGGGTCGCCACGGCAACAAAGGCGTGATCTCCAAGATCGTGCCGGTGGAAGACATGCCCTTCATGGCCGACGGAACTCCGGTGCAAATCCTCCTCAACCCGCTGGGCGTGCCTTCCCGCATGAACGTGGGCCAGTTGCTGGAAACCCATTTGGGCTGGGCCGCCGCGGCCTTGGGCCTCAAAGTGGCCACGCCGGTGTTCGACGGTGCGAGCTACGACGACGTGCTCGCTCTGCTCAAGCAGGCGGGGTTGCCGCAAAGCGGAAAAACGCCGCTGCATGACGGCAGGACGGGCGAGAAGCTGCACAACGAGGTTACGGTAGGCTACATGTACATGCTGAAATTGGGCCATCTCGTCGACGACAAGATCCACGCCCGCTCCATCGGCCCATACTCCCTGGTCACCCAACAACCGCTCGGCGGCAAGTCGCAATTCGGCGGTCAGCGCTTCGGCGAGATGGAAGTGTGGGCGCTCGAGGCCTACGGCGCGGCGTACACCTTGCAGGAGCTGCTCACGGTGAAATCCGACGACGTGATGGGCCGCTCCAAGATCTACGAGGCCATCGTGAAGGGCGAGAACGCGCCGCGACCCGGCGTGCCCGAGTCTTTCAACGTGCTGATCAAGGAGATGCAGGCGCTATGCCTCGACGTGAAACTTTTGCAGCATGAAGAGGAATTGGTTTGATCCGGAAAGCGGAACGGAACGGGACATCAGGCGGAAGGAAAGCCGAATGAACGAGACGCAGGAAGTTGTAGTGGATCCCAAGGATAAGGAAGGCATCAGCATCCAACTGGCGTCGCCGGACGTGATTCGCGGTTGGTCATACGGCGAGGTGACCAAGCCGGAAACCATCAATTACCGCTCCTTCAAGCCGGAAAAAGACGGATTGTTCTGCGAGCGCACCTTCGGCCCGGTGAAGAACTGGGAGTGCAGCTGCGGCAAGTACAAGCGCATCCGCTACCGGGGCGTGGTATGCGATCGCTGCGGCGTGGAGGTGACGCATTCCAAGGTGCGGCGCGAGCGCATGGGCCACATCGAGCTGGCCGTACCGGTCGTCCACATTTGGTTCTTCAAGAGCCTGCCTTCCACCATCGGGGCGCTTTTGGGGGTGTCGGTGACCAACCTGGAACGGATCATCTATTACGAGTCCTATATCGTCTTGGATCCGGGCGACACGGAGCTCAAGCCCAAACAGCTCATCTCGGAGGACGAATACATCGATCTCGAGGAGGAAGGCCGCCATTTCGACGCCAAGATGGGCGCCGCCGCCGTGAAGCAGCTTCTGGCCGAACTGGATTGCGATACCCAATCGCAGGATATGCGCGCCCGGATCAAAACCGAAACCTCCAGCCAGCGCAAGCAGGACCTGCTGAAGCGGCTCAAGGTGGTGGAAGCCTTCCGCAAATCCCCCAATCGTCCCGAGTGGATGGTGCTGGACGTGGTTCCCGTCATCCCGCCCGATTTGCGGCCGCTCGTGCCGTTGGAAGGCGGGCGCTTCGCCACCTCCGATCTCAACGATCTCTACCGCCGCGTCATCAACCGCAACAACCGGCTCAAGAAATTGATCGACATCAAGGCCCCCGAAGTCATTCTGCGCAACGAGAAACGCATGCTTCAGGAAGCCGTGGACGTGCTGTTCGACAACGGTCGCCGCACCTTCTCGGTGAAGGGCGAAAACCGCCGTCCCCTCAAGTCGCTATCCGAATTGCTCAAGGGCAAACAGGGTCGCTTCCGCCAGAATCTTCTGGGCAAGCGCGTGGATTATTCCGGGCGTTCCGTGATCGTGGTCGGACCCGAGCTGAAAATCCATCAATGCGGTTTACCCAAGCCCATGGCCCTTGAGCTGTACAAACCCTTTATCATCCAGAAGCTGGAGGAGAAGGGTTATGTGCATACGGTGAAGTCGGCCAAGAAATTCGTGGAAAAGGAACGGCCCGAGGTATGGGACATCCTCGAGGAGATCATCGACGATCACCCGGTGCTTTTGAACCGCGCCCCGACCTTGCATCGCCTGGGCATCCAGGGCTTTTATCCCAAGCTCATCGAAGGCAAGGCCATTCGTCTTCATCCGCTGGTGTGTACCGCCTTCAACGCCGATTTCGACGGCGATCAAATGGCCGTGCATTTGCCGCTGTCCTTTGAGGCGCAGCTCGAAACGCGCATCCTCATGGTCGCGGCCAACAACATCCTGCACCCGGCCTCCGGCCAGCCCATCGCCGTGCCTTCGCAGGACATCGTGCTCGGTTGCTATTACCTCACCGCCATGAAGCAGAAGGGCAAAGGGGCGGGCAAGCTGTTTTGCGACGCCGATGAGGCCCTTCGCGCTTTCGAGAATGGCCATGTGGAATTGCACGTGCCCGTGAAGGTCCCCATCGACGGCAAGCTCGTCGAGACTTCGGTGGGCCGGTTGATCCTGAACCAGGTGATTCCCAAGGAACTCGGCTTCCTCAACAAAACCTTCGACAAGAAGGCCATTTCCCAGACCATCGATCGCTATTTCCGCATCGCGGGTAATGAGAAAACCTGCGTCTTTCTCGACGCCATCAAGGACATCGGCTTCAAGTGGGCCACCAAGGGAGGGATGAGCATCGCCATCAGCGACATGATCATCCCTCCCGAGAAATACGACATGATCAAGTTGTCCAAAAAAAAGGTGGACAAGGTCGCCGAGTTGTACGAGAACGGCGTCATCACCGATGGGGAACGCTACAATCAGATTATCGACCTGTGGTCGCATACCACCAACGACGTGGCGTCTTTGGTGTATGAGAAATTGGCGCAGGATCGCGACGGGTTCAATCCGGTGTACATGATGGCGGTGTCGGGCGCGCGCGGCAGCCGCGAGCAGATCAAGCAGCTCTCCGGCATGCGCGGGCTGATGTCCAAGCCCCAGAAGAAAATCACGGGTCATGAGATCATCGAGAATCCGATTTTATCGTGTTTCCGCGAGGGCTTGAACGTGCTGGAATACTTCATCTCCACGCACGGCGCGCGCAAAGGCTTGGCCGACACCGCGCTCAAAACCGCCGATGCCGGCTACCTGACGCGCCGTTTGGTCGACGTGGCCCAGGATCTCGTGATCAACGAAGAGGATTGCGGCACGGTGCTCGGCCTGGAAATGCACGACACCACCGAGGGTGATGACGTGGTGGTGGCCATCCAGGAGAAGATCCTCGGCCGCACGGCCTGCGACGACATCTATCACCAGGTCACCGACGATCTCGTCTGCGCCGCCGGACAGCTCATCGACGAGGCCGTAGCCGAGAAAATCGGGCAGGCGGGACTGGAAAGCGTGAAAGTGCGATCCGTGCTTACCTGCGAAGCCGTCAAGGGCGTATGCGGCAAATGTTATGGCCGCAACCTCGCCAACGGCCGCATGATCGACATGGGGGAGGCCGTGGGCGTCATGGCCGCCCAGTCCATCGGCGAGCCCGGCACCCAGCTCACCTTGCGCACTTTCCATATCGGCGGCGCGGCCTCGCGCATGACCGCAGAATCGCATAAGAAGTCCAAATGGGACTGCAAGGTGCAACTGCGCGACGTGGAAACCGTCACCTCCCGCAAGGGCGATAAAGTGGTCATTTCCCGTTCCGGAGAAATGGCGATGCACGACGACAACGGCATCACTAAAGTTCGCTACGTGGTGCCCTACGGTTCGGTGCTCAAAGTGGCCGACGGCCAGGCCGTCAAGACGGGGGCCCAGCTCTTCGAATGGGATCCTTACAACACGCTCATCATCAGCCGCAACACCGGCAAGGTGGAATTCGACGGGCTCAAGGACGGCGTCACCTTCATCACGGAGTTCGACGACGCCACGGGCATGGAACGCCTGCGCGTGACCCGCGACAAGCGCGCCCGCCTGCACCCCCACCTCAACATCGTCGACGCCAAGAATGCGGCCAAACTCGGGCGCTATTCCATCCCGGAGAACGCCTACATCCAGTTCCGCAATGGCGACGAAGTGCATGCCGGCGACGCATTGGTGAAAATCGCCCGGGCCGCGGGCAAGACCCGGGACATCACGGGCGGCTTGCCGCGCGTGGCCGAGCTATTCGAGGCCCGGCGGCCCAAGAGCCCGGCGGTGGTCTCGGCCATCGACGGTATCGTGGCCTTCGGCGAGGTCGAGCGCGGGCAGCAGCGCATCGTCGTGGCCGACAACGATATCAATGAATCCTATCTCATCCCGCGCGGCAAGCATGTCACCGTGCATCCGGGAGATCGGGTACGCTCGGGCGACAAGCTCTGCGACGGCCCCATCGATCCCCACGACATTCTCAAAATCTCGGGCGATGCCGAGGTGCAGCGTTACCTGGTGGAGGAAATCCAGGCCGTGTACCGTTTGCAGGGGGTGACCATCTCCGACAAGCACATCGAGTGCATCGTGCGGCAGATGATGCGCAAGGTGCAAATCGAAGATCCGAGCGACACGGATCTGCTTGAAGGAGAGGAAATCTCCAAGGCCCGGCTGCGGGAGGAGAACAACCGGGTGCAGGCCAAGAACGGCAAGCCGGCCACCTTCCAACCGCTGTTGCTTGGGATCACCAAGGCGTCCTTGGCCACCGACAGCTTTATCTCCGCGGCCTCCTTCCAGGAAACCACCAAGGTGCTCACCCATGCCGCCATCGCGGGTAAGATCGACACCTTGGAAGGTCTCAAGGAGAACGTGATCATGGGCCGCCTCATCCCGTCGGGAACGGGCAACCCCAAGGTCAACAATGTCCGCGTCAAGGATCTCGATGCCGAAGCCGAGGAAGAGGCCTCCGCGCGCGCCGCCGCTGAGGAATTGGCGGGCGAGGCCGGAGACGGGGAAGCCTCGCTGGTATCGCCGGAAAGCGCGTGATCATTGACCGCAACGTATTCGTGAGGTAGTTTTCACCACCCTAATTGGAGCTGATTTGCCGACTATCAATCAACTCATCCGCAAGGGCCGCAAGGGGCAGCGCTATAAGAGCAAGGCCCCCGCCCTCATGGGCAGTCCGCAAAAACGCGGCGTCTGCACCCGCGTCTATACCACTACGCCCAAGAAGCCTAATTCCGCGCTGCGCAAAATTGCCCGTGTGCGGCTGTCCAATAAAATGGAAGTCACCTGCTACATCCCCGGCGAAGGCCACAATTTGCAGGAGCATTCCATCGTGCTCATCCGTGGCGGTCGCGTGAAGGACGTACCCGGGGTGCGTTATCACATCATTCGCGGCACCCTCGACACCTCGGGAGTCGAAGGGCGCAAGCAAAGCCGTTCCCTGTACGGCGTGAAGAAACCCAAGGCCGGTGGGGCCGCCAAGGCCGGTGTTCCGGCCCCGGCCAAGAAATAGGACGACCATGTCGAGAAGAAAAAAAGCTGACAAGCGACAGGTCTACCCCGACCCGCGCTACAACAGCACCCTCATCACCCAGTTCATGAACGTGGTGATCAGCCGCGGCAAAAAATCCGTGGCCGAGGACGTCGTGTACACCGCGCTCCAGGAATTCAAGAAGAAGATCGGCGGCGAGGAAGACGAACTCACCTTGTTCAAGAACGCGCTGAACAACGTGAAGCCGACCCTGGAAGTGAAATCACGACGAGTGGGCGGAGCGAATTACCAGGTTCCTATCGAGGTTTCCCCCAATCGACGCACGGCTTTGGCCTTGCGTTGGCTCAAGGAAGCGGCTCAAGGTCGCAATGAGAAGGACATGACCCGGCGCCTCTCGGCCGAGTTGGTGCAGGCGCTCAATAACGAAGGCAACGCGGTCAAGAAGCGGCAGGACATCCACCGCATGGCCGAGTCCAACAAGGCCTTCGCGCATTTCCGCTGGTAGGCGGCTTAATAGGCGTCCGATGGCCGCCTCTCTGGAAAACAAACGCAACATCGCCATCCTGGCCCATGTCGACGCTGGGAAGACGACCGTATCGGAGCGCCTTCTCTATTTCAGCGACGGGATCCAGGCGCTCGGCGAGGTGGACGAGGGCCTGGCCACCATGGATTACCTGGAAGAGGAGAAGAAGCGCGGCATCACCATCGAGGCCGGCATCGCCTCCTATACCTGGAAAGGTGTGCGCGTCACTTTCGTCGACACGCCGGGCCATGTTGATTTCGGCGTCGAGGTGGATTTCGCCTTAAAATCCGTGGAGGGGGTGGTGTTGGTGATTTCGGGTCCGCGAGGCCTCGAGTCGCAGACATTGGAGGCCTGGGAGAAAATCCGCAGGAACGGCAACCGGCCACTTTTGTTCATCAACAAGTTGGATGTAGCCGGGGCGGATTACCGCAAGGTTTTGGCCCAGGTTGGGCTCCTATTCAAGACGCAGCCCGTGGTGCTCACTTTTCCCGTCGGTGCCGACGGCCGCCGGATAGACGGCGTGGTGGACGTGACGCACCAACTGGCGCTTTTCCGTTCCGGGGAAAACCCCCGTCAACTCATCAAGGGGGAAATCCCCGAAATCCATCGCACGGAATACCATCGCTTTCGCCAAGAACTTGTGGATTTCGCCTCGCGGCACAACGATGCCGTGCTGGAGGCTTATGTCAAAGGGGTCGAAATCGACGCCGCAGCCCTTTTGTCCGGCGTACGGGAAGGAATGGCCCGGGGCGAAGGCATTCCGGTTTTCATGGGATCAGCCTTGAAAAACGTCGGGATACGACAACTGTTGAATGGAATCAACCAACTGCTGCCACCTCCCATCGTTCCCCCTGACTCCGAGCGCCGCCTCGGCTTTGTCCTCAAATCGCGCTGGTATCGGGGCATCGGCAAAATCGCGCTGGCTAAGATTTTTTCCGCGGAGGCTCCGGCCCAATTGCCGGGATCGCGCTTCTACCGCGTGTTTGCTGAAAACCTGGAGGAAATCACTGGAGTTGACGCGGGAGATATCCTGGCGGTGCGCACGGAAAACCCCTACGTCATCGGTCAGGACTTGAAGTTCGGGGATGCTTGGGCGGCGTCAGGGCCCGCCCCATCGGGGTACCGTCCGTTGTTAGAAGCCCGCATTGAGCCCGTGGAGGCCGCGGATCACGCGCGGGTCGATCAGGTGTTACGGCAACTCGCCGACACCGATCCTTCCATTCAAACCGAACCGGATCCCGTCACCGGCGGCTGGATCATCCGAGCCGTCGGGGAGTTGCAGCTCGAGGTGTTTTGCCGGCGGCTCAAGAGCGACCACGATTGTGATATCCGCGTTGCGGCCCCGCGGGTCCATTATCTGGAAAAACTGAAATCCGCGGATATGCGTTTTTCCAACGAAGCGCACGGCTATGGCGCCGAAGCACGAATCGAGTTGGGCGCGAAGGAAAACAACAGAGGATATGAAAATCACATACACATCCCATCAGGGACGCATTCCGCAGAAGCAGAAGTGCTGCGCGATTGTTTCGCCGCTTTTTGCGCGCAGGGAGTTTGCGGGCTCGGAGCGGTGGCGGGATTGGAACTCGAAGTGCGCGAACTTTCAGCCGCCGCGCGACCGATTCCGGCACCGCTTCTCGCCAAAGTTTTTTCCGATGCCTTGAAACTCAACTTCAACGCGGATCGATTTGAGGTTTTTGAGCCGATTATGAAACTGGAAATCATCGCCCCGGAACAGTATTGCGGAGCGATTCTTGCGGACGCCGCCGCCCGCGGAGGCGTGGTGCGCAAGATGGATGCCGATGGGCGTAACTCCGTAATTCTGCTTGAAATCCCCTTGGAGAGCACCTTCGGCTATACTACCTTGCTCCGCTCCCTGTCAAAAGGACTGGGGGTTTTCGTTCTGACCTATGAGAAGCATGGTGTCAAGAAACGGAGCTGAAATCACGAATTCAGAGGAGTTGGGACGAAATCATGGCCAAGGCCAAATTTGAGCGGACGAAGCCGCATGTGAACGTAGGGACGATAGGTCACGTGGA
>JBGPFT010000034.1:0-11434 GCA_041483475.1 Fibrobacteria bacterium
AAAAAGATTCATAAAGCCTCCCGCACCGCTTTTCCCACCGCTGCCAGTTCTTCCTTGGAAGCCGGCCTAGCCTTGTTGAAACTCAAATCGCCTTCTTGCTGCAAAGGCACGAGATGCAAATGGGCATGCGGCACCTCGAACCCGGCCACCATCATGCCGATGCGGCGGCAGGGAACGGATTTCTCCAGGGCTTTAGCCACGCGCTGCGCGAAGGGCAACATGCCTGCGAGAATTTCGGTTCCGAGATCGAAAAGATTGTCGACTTCGGATTTGGGCACCACCAAAGTATGCCCCGGCGCGATGGGACGGATGTCGAGGAAGGCGAAGAAAAGATCGCTTTCGAGGATTTTTTCGCAGGGGATTTCGCCCCGGATGATGCGCGTGAAAATCGAGGCCACGGAAAAAGGTTACTTGACCTCGCGGTGCAAGGTGTGCTTTCGCATGAACGGGTTGTATTTCTTTTTCTCGATGCGACCCGATTGTGTGGATTTGTTTTTGGTCGTCATGTAGCGCGACGGCGGAAACCCGGCCGCGCGGGCTTCGGTGCATTCCAACGTCACCACGACGCGTTTTCCTTTGATCTGCGGCATAAGTACTCCTGAAAAATTTTCCCTGGAGGGGCAAAGCTAGGTTTTAGCCCAGCCGGATTCAAGAAAACAGGGATATACATGCGATCCTACGCGGTTTTGGGGACGGGAGCGGTGGGCGGCCTTTACGGGGCCTGGCTGCAAAGGGCGGGCTTTCCCGTCCGCTTCCTGGCGCGATCCGACTTCGAAGCCATTCGCGACCTGGGATTGGAGGTGAAATCCCCGCGAGGCGACTTTCGGCTGGAAAAGGTCGAGGTTTACCGGCATCCCAAGGAAATGCCGCCTTGCGACGTCGCTTTGTTGGCCTGGAAAACCACGTCAAATCCGGCGTTGCCGGGAACCTTGCCCCATGTTCTCAAGCCCGGCGGAATCATCGTCGTCCTGCAAAACGGTTTGCATCCCGAAGACGAAGCGGCGGCAGCCATGCCTTCGGCGCGAATCATCAGCGGCCTATGCTTCCTTTGCTGCCGTAAATCAGGGCCGACGATTGTAGAGCATCAGGATTACGGCTCCATTACTATTGCGAATTACACGGGGGTGAGGGGGCGCATCGAAGCGGGGGCAAAAGATATCGCATCCGACTTCGAAAAAGCCGGAGTGGAGATCCGGGTCGAATCCGACTGGAAAAAAGCCCGCTGGAAAAAATTGGTTTGGAACATCCCCTTTAACGGCCTATGCGCCTTGCATAGTTTGGACACCGGGGAAATCCTGAAGCGATCCGATTTGTCCACCCAGGTCCGGGAATTGATGGCGGAGGTTTTGGCGGGTTCACAGCTCGACGGCGCCGGCATCGAAGCTGCTTTCGCGGATCGGATGATGGAATACACCCGGAAAATGCGTCCCTATGAGCCGAGCATGAAATTGGACCGCGATGCGGGCCGGCCCATGGAATTGCAGGCGATTTACGGGGACGTGTTGGAGCGCATCGAATCCCTGGACGGCGGGGCTCCCGCCACGCGCATGCTTTACGACACGCTCAGTAGCGCGGAATCCAACTTGCGATAATGAGAATCCCGCTCCATCGGAATTCGTTTCTTGGAGCGTATGGCCTGGCGGAGAATTTCCACCGAAGCCGCCGGATGGGCCGGTCCGCCGGCCATGGAATAAATCCGGGTGGAATCGTCCACCGTGCCGTCGAGGTCGTCGACGCCGTAGTCCAGGGCTTCAGTCGCCAACTCCAGGCCCAGCATGGGCCAATACGCCTTGAGATGGGGAATATTGTCCAGAAAGAGGCGGGCCATGGCGTAATTGCGCAAATCCTCATCGGGATGGATTTCGGGAATATGGCTTAGGGCATTGGATTCGTTGCGATAGCGCAACGGGATGAAGGCCTTGAACCCCCCGGTGCGATCCTGCAAATCCCGCAGACGGTGCATGTGGTCGATGCGATGCGCGTAGGTTTCGATGTGGCCGTACAGCATGGTGGCATTCGAAAACAATCCCATGTCATGGGCGATCCCATGCACTTCCAGCCAGGCATGGGCGGGAGCCTTGCCTCCGGCGATGATACGCCGCACTTCCAGATCGAAGATCTCCGCACCGCCACCGGGGATGGAATCCAGGCCGGCGCGCTTCAGGCGCTCCAGAGCCTCGCGCAAGGTGACGCGGCTTTTCTTGGCGAAGTAGGCGATTTCCACCGCCGTGAAAGCCTTGATATGCAGTTCGGGTCGTATGGAATGGATGAAAGCGCATAAGGCTTCCCCGTATTCGACGCCCCGATCCGGATGCACGCCGCCGGTGATGTGGATTTCGGTGATGCTTCCGGTCGGGTAAAGATCGAGGCGGCGCTTCAATTCCTCCGGGGAATGATCCCAGGAGCCGTCTTCCGCGGACGTCTTCGGGGGTCGGTAAAAGGCGCAGAACTTGCAGGCGTACACGCAAATGTTGGTAGGCTCGTATTGGATGTTGCGGTTGAAATAGGCCTCCGGGCCGTGGCGCATTTCCCGGCTGGCGCTCGCATGGGTTTTCAGCCAGGGTAGCGGGGCCCAAGCGTACAGGAACAGCCCATCCTCTGTGGTCAGGCGTTCCCCCTGCGAGATCTTTTCCTTCAGGCCGACCAGCCTTTCCGTTCTTTCCCGCTCTTCCCGCGTCCAAGCCATGGGAAGAATTCTACCAATAGCCGGGCTTATTACTATTGAAACGCATGGCCAACAGCACGGTGGAAGATCTGACGGTCAATTTCCTGGATGAAAACGGAACCTTGCTGAGCAAGGAGTTGGACAAGGTGGTATTGACCAAGGGCACTTGGGCCACCCTCATGTTCAAGTACCAGGATTTGGACAAGGCCACGGGCAAATTCAAGGCGTCGAAATACTCCATTCGCCGGTACCAGAAGCGCAACGGCGAGTATTGGACCAAAAGCAAGTTCACCATTTCCTCCCCCGCCCAGGCCGCCAAGGTTTGCGAAGTCCTCAACCGCTGGATCGAGACCGAGGAAAAAGGCGATCCGGGATCCGAAGCGGAGGAATAGCCTTGCCACGGGGCGCCGCCCTGAGCTTGCCGAAGGGCATCGCCTTTCTGTTCGAAAAGGGACAGCGGGTTCCGCGCTCAAAAAGCCTGGCCGCTCTTGCTGCCAAAGTGGTCCGGGAGGAAGGGCTGAGGGGCAAGGTCAACCTAGTTTTCTGTTCCGATGAAAAAATCCGGAGCTTGAACCGGGATCACCGGGGCATAGACCGGATAACCGACGTTCTTTCTTTTCCTTGGCAGGAACCGGACTTTGCCGGGGAGATTTATATAGCCAACCTCCAGGCGAAAAGACAGGCGCCTCGTTGGAAGAACACATATTTCAAAGAGTTACAGAGACTTTTAGTACATGGCGTGCTGCACCTTTGCGGCTATGATCACATGAAAAACCAAGAGCGCATTATTATGCGGCAAAAAGAGAAGGATTACCTGAAAAATCCCTGAAATTCTGTGGAAAACAGCGTTTCTGAGGCTGGAAACCGGATTTTCGGCTGAAGTATATTTGACCGCTGTCGAATAACCCCAAGGAAAAATGGACAATCCTTCCGCGGCCTCCGCCTTGGCGTTCTTTATCCCCTCGATAATCCTAAGCGGGATTCTGAGCGGGATGAGATTGGTACTCGGTTTTTACCAAAAGCAGAATCTGGACATGGCCCTGTCCAGGGGTTCGGCCCGTTTTCAAAGGTGGATTGAAGGGGCGGCCTCTCAATGGAATCGCCCCGGTTTCTTCGAATCCATGAGCGCAGGGCGCTTCACTTTGGACTGCATAGCCGTTTTTTCGGGCAGCTTGTCTTTGGTTCGGCTATCCCCCTTGGGATGGGGGCCGGCTTTCGCGATGTCGGCATTGATAGTCTTTTGCGTGGCGCATTGGGCCATTCCCCTTGCGGCCCGAACCTATGCCCCCAACCTTGGAGGTCCGGCCATATGGTTTTGCCGGGCCTATAACTTCGCTTTCATGGGTTGGCTGGGTCGGGGCATACACCAAGTGAATACCTTCGCATTGTCCCATCTGGGCAGGGGCCTGCGTCCGGGTCCCGGCGAGGCCGGAGCCCACCCCCAGGAAGGGGAGCAGGCGGATCGCAGGCTCAAGGAGGAGGAGAAGGAAATGATCCGCTCCATCTTCGACCTGCGGGAAACCCAGGCCAAGGAGGTCATGACTCCCCGCGTCGACGTGGTCGCGTTGGAGCTGCATACGAGCCATGCCGAGGTGATGAACCTGATCAGCCATGAGAAGTTCAGCCGCATTCCCGTTTACGACGAAAACATCGACCATATCAAAGGCATCCTGCACGTCATGGACCTGATGGGCCTGCCCGAGAACAAGGTGAACGAGGGTTTCCGCCTGGAAAGTCTCGTCCGCGAGGCTTATTTCGTTCCCCGCACCAAGACCATCGGCGATCTGATGCGTGAATTCCGCCAGAAGCACATCCACATGGCCATCGTGGTGGACGAATACGGTGGCACTTCCGGTATCGTCACCTTGGAGGACATCCTCGAGGAAATCGTGGGGGAGATCCACGACGAAGACGAGGTGGAAACCCAGAAAATCAAGAAGGTCGAAGAGGGGGTTTATCAGGTCGATCCCAGCATTTCCATTTCCGATCTCAAGGAGGAATTGGGCATCGATCTTCATCCGGAGGACGAGGAAATCCACATCGATACGCTTGGGGGTTTCATCTTATACGTGCATGGCCGTGTGCCGCGCAAGGGCGATGTCGTTCTCCACAAGGATTTGGCCTTCGAGATCGTGGAGATGGACGGCAACAAAATCGAGAGAATCAAGTTGAAGGTGAATGTGTTACAAACCCCCACCACCCGTCCAGCTCGAATTCCCGAAACGGTTTGAGCCCTTTGGCTGTGAACCATTCCCGCCAATAAGGTTGGTCTTCGATGCGTTGGCCGGAAACCGCCAGGGAACCGCCGGGGCGCAGACGTGAAAGCAGGACGTCGAGATAGGGCCATATTTCGGTGCGGATCATGTTGGTTACGACCGCGTCGAAACGGGCTGAAGGCCGGAGGGCTTCGGAAGTTCCGACGAAAAACGCCACGATGGTTCCGGGAGGGGTGGGATTGAGATCCAGATTTTCATGCAGGCAGGGACCGGTGACCGGGTCGATATCGAATCCCGTCACAAAGGCAGCGCCCAGTCCGGCGGCGTACACGGAGAGAATACCCGTGCCGGTTCCCATGTCCAGGAGGGATTTTCCCCGGAGATCAAGATCTTCGAGGAGCGGGGCCGCAATCCAGGGTGGACACACGACCAGCCGCGAGGTCACTTCCACGGGGGTCTGACGTTCCCTCCAGTCGTGGTCCCAATCCTCCCAGGGACTTTCGCCCCATTCCAGACCGGGACGATCCGCCAAGGCGATGCGGGCCTCGGATCAGGCGCCCACGTCCCCGAAGTACCCCCGCACTGCGGGTGCGGTGGTTTCCTCTTCGGCACCCAAAGCTCCCAGTTCCATGAGGCGGTACTGATCGGTTTCGGCGGTCTCGTCGGTGGACGCGAAGCGAACCCAGAAATAAACGGAAGGCGGCACGGCCCCAAGCTATATTTCCCGACTCCCCTAAGGCGCCGGACCGCCGGCCGCGTGGGGAACTCGGACCATGAAGGAAGTTCTGACCAAACGCGTGGATTACGTCGCCGTGTTGAACGGGGCCCGCGCTTTCGCGCTGCCGGGTTTGGATCGCGTCCAGGCGCTCATGGAAGGCGTGGCGCATGGGGCCCAAGGCCGGATGACCAGACATTTGCAGGAGCTGTTAGCCCGGCGCGGCAAGCGTATCCGCTCGACCTTCCTTTTGCTTTTGGCCCAAACCGGCCGGAGCTTCGACCTCGAGCGCGCCGCGCGCGTGGGCTCGGCGGTGGAATTGATCCATCTGGGTTCCTTGATCCACGACGATATCGTGGACGGCAGCGATCTTCGCCGCAACGAGAAAACCGCCCATCAACGCTGGGGAAATCGCATGGCGGTTTTGCTCGGCGACTATGTGCTGGCTAAGTCCATGGAGCTGATTTGGTCCGATGCCGACGTTCGTCTGCCCCGCAGCTTGTGCCGGGCTTCCGGCCGCCTGATACGGGCCGAGGCCCAGGAGGTGGAGCGCGCGGGACGGCTCGATCTCTCGGTGGCCGAATACTTCGACATCATCGAGGGGAAAACTGCGGCCTTGTTCGAAGCTTGCGGGGAATGTGGAGCCCTGCTTTCCGGCCAGGACGAGAACGGGATGCGCCAAGGGGCGGCCCTGGGTCGCGATTTCGGCATCGCCTTTCAAATCGTGGACGATTTGCTCGACTTCGGCGTGGGCCCCGACGCCTTGGGCAAACGCACCTTTTCGGACGTCCAGAACGGCTTCTCCACCTTGCCGCTCATCCTGTTTTTCACCGAATGCGCGCCCGCTGATCGCGCCGCCATGTCGACGCTGCTCCGGGACTCGCATCGGGAGGAAAACCAAAGCCGGATCCGCGATCTCCTCGAGGAATACGCCGTCATCCCCAAAGCCCGGGAAATGGCGGCCGAGCGCGTGGCCGCGGGGCTTCCCTTCTTGGAATCCCTGCCGGACAATCCGGCGTCCCGGCATTTGCGGGAACTGTGCACCTTCATGACCGAGCGCAACGCATAATGTCCAATATCGAAAGCGTCCTGCACGAGAAACGGAAATTCCCTCCTCCGGCCGATTTCACGGCCAAAGCGGCCATAAAATCCGTCGACGAATACCGCCGCTTGCATCGGCGATCCGTCGAAGAGCCGGAAAAGTTTTGGAGTGAGGTCGCCGGTCAGTTGCATTGGTTCCGAAAATGGGATCGGGTCAGGAATTGGGACCATCCTCCCTTTGCAAAATGGTTCGAGGGCGGCAAAACCAATCTCGCCTACAATTGCCTGGATCGGCATTTGGCTGTCCGGGGAAACAAGCCGGCCTTGATCTGGGAAGGTGAGCCTGGTGACCGCCGCGCTTTGACCTATGCCGAATTGCACCGAGAGGTGTGCAAGTTCGCCAATGCGCTCAAAAGCCAAGGGGTGAAGGCCGGGGATACGGTGGCCGTCTATATGCCCTTGGTCCCCGAACTCGCCATCGCCATTCTCGCCTGCGCCCGCATCGGGGCCATCCACTCCGTTATCTTCGGCGGCTTTTCCGCCCCGGCCCTGGTGGATCGCATTAACGACGCCTCGTCCAAGGTGGTGATCACCGCCGATGGCGGCTGGCGCCGGGGACAAATCATCGAGCTCAAGAAAACCGTGGACGAGGCGCTGAAAAACACTCCCACCGTCCAAAGCTGCATCGTATTCAAGCGCACCGGAAATCCCGTCGAGATGAAAGCCGGCCGTGATTATTGGTGGCAGGACCTCATGGCGAAGGCGTCCGACGACTGCCCGGCCGCCGAACTCGACGCCGAGCATCCGCTGTTCATCCTGTACACTTCGGGCAGCACTGGCAAGCCGAAGGGGATTTTGCACACCACCGGTGGATACATGGCGGGCGCGTATCTCACGACGAAATACGTCTTCGACATCCGGGAAGAGGACGTGTACTGGTGCACGGCCGACATCGGATGGGTGACGGGCCACAGCTACGTGGTATACGGCCCATTATGCAACGGCGCAACGACCTTGATGTATGAGGGCGCGCCCAATCATCCGGACGTGGATCGGTTCTGGGACATCGTGGAGCGGTACAAAGTCAACGTGTTCTACACCGCGCCCACGGCCATACGCGCCTTCATGAAATGGGGCGACACGGCGCCGAAAAAGCACGATCTTTCCTCGCTGCGCTTGCTCGGATCCGTGGGCGAACCCATCAATCCCGAAGCGTGGATGTGGTATCACGAGGTGATTGGCGGGAAGCGCTGCCCCGTCGTGGACACCTGGTGGCAAACCGAAACCGGCAGCATTCTCATCACGCCTTTGCCCGGAATCACCGCCACCAAGCCCGGCTCCGCGACTTTCCCTTTTTTTGGCGTGGATGCGGCGGTCGTTGACGAGAAAGGCGAGGAATTGCCTGCGGGGCAGGGGGGATTCCTGGTCATCCGCAAGCCCTGGCCTTCCATGCTGCGCACCTTGTGGGGCGACGATGCCCGTTTCCAGGAAGTGTATTGGAAGCGTTTCGAGCAGCAGGGCTATTACATGGCCGGCGATGGGGCGGTTAAGGACGAAGATGGATATTTCTGGATCCTGGTCCGCATCGACGACGTGCTCAACGTGTCGGGCCATCGCCTGTCCACCATGGAGGTGGAAAGCGCGCTGGTGGCCCATAAGGCGGTGGTCGAAGCCGCCGTGGTGGGTTTCAACCACGAGATCAAGGGAGAAGGCATAGCCGCCTTCGTCACCTTGGGACCCGGGCATGCCAAGGGCCCACCCATGGCCGAGGCGCTCAAGAAACACGTGCGTGACATGATCGGCGCCATCGCCGCTCCCGACCAGGTGCATTTCTCCGATGCCTTGCCCAAGACGCGTTCGGGAAAAATTATGCGCCGTTTACTTCGTGATGTGGCCAATGGAGTCGAGTCCAAGGGGGACATGACCACGCTGGAGGATTTGAACGTTTTGGCGAGGTTAAGGCAACAGGAAGAGGAATAAGCCTCCTCACCCCCTCGGGGGTGAGGATTAAAACGAAACGAAATAGCCGAGGCGGATTTCGGCGTTGACCAGCGAGGAACTTTGCTCCCCTTTGGATAGTCCCGGACGAACCTTGATCACGACCTTCGGTTCAAAATTCACGCCCTGCGCCTCGTTGAACCGGTAAAGCACATTGACTCCAGCCGAGATTTCATGCCAAATGTTGGAGTTCTTGCCGCTGGGCGGAAGCAGCACGGGCGGATTCTTCGTCGTATCGAGCTGACCCAACCGAGTCCAACGCCAGGTCACGAAGTAAAGCGCATAGGCCGCCTCGGGAATGACGGTGATTTTGTCGCTGGTTTGGAATCTGAGGGCGAAAACAGGGCCGACCCCGTAACTGGAGCGGGAAAAGCTGTTGACGTTGGCAACCGTCGGCGGAAGTCCGGTGAGGCTGTCCATGGTAAGGCTGTCTTGGGACTTGTATACATCCTCAAATATGTAATCCGCGCGCAAGGAAAAAGAAAGCAAGGTCAAATTGCCGGGTTCGATGAATTCAAACGCGATATACGGGTTGACGAGAAAAGCCTTGACCCCCGGGATGGCGAGGGTATCCTTCAAGGGCTTGGCGGCCATCAGTCCCATGGAGGTGCGCCCTTCGATGCTGTACTCGAAGCCAAGCACCGGCTGAATGATCTTGGAATTCCAATTCACGCCGGCATACGGGTGGATTCCGGCTAAATCCTGCTCAAAGATCTGCACCTGGGAAAAGGCGGACGCCGCAGCCAGCAAAACGGTGCCGACGGCCGTCCCCGTCGCGAGATTTTTCATGGTTTCGTTCGCTCCTTTGCCGGCCCTTAAGGCCTCGCCAATAATAGCTTCCCGCCTCCGCCCTGCAAGGCGGAAGGGTCAGCGATCCAATCTGAACTTGAATTCCTGCCGCGAACCCGGCGAAATCATGATGACGGTGTCGAAAGGCGGGGTCAGACGATGCACGATCTCGACATGGCATTTTCCCGCCGGTACTTCCAGCCATGAACTCATGGGCGTCTCGCCCTGGGGCCTTCCGTTGATGGTGAGGGCGGCGAAGGGCGGGGCGGATTTGATCAGGACGAACCCCATGCGGGAAGCCTCCGGAGCTGGCGCGGGAGTTTCGGTCGGTTCGGATGGGCGCGGCCTTTGCGCATGCTTGGGGGTCTCGTGTGTACTGAACGCCTTAGGTTTCACGACGGGGGCGGGTTCGGGTCTGGGGCGCTGCGCCGCCGCCCGGACTTCGGGCTGTGCCGTCGATTTTGGGACGGATCGAATGTCGGTTTCCGCCGGGGAATCCTCGGTCGGAACCGCAACGGCGTGGGGAGCAACGGCGGGGACGGGCGTCCCCCGCGCCACGGCTGCGGGCTCCGCCTTGTTTCCCAAAGTGTTCCAGAGCACGGCACCCGCCAAGATCAGGACGGCTACTACCAAGAAGGCTCCCACCCATACCAGCGGGGATCGCGAGGATGGACCCATGGCTCCCGTGGTGGGATGGGCGGAAGCATAAGACTGGGTTCCGGATGGAGCCGCCATCGCAGCTCCGGTCGAAGCCGTCACGGGTTTGGACGGAAAGCCGGATCCGGCGCGTTGTCCTCCAGTCGTTCCCGGCCCGGTTCCCTGCCGGGAAAGCTTCGAAATGGACCCGGCAGCCTGGATCAAGGTGTTGCGCTGCTCCAAACCCAGCCCGGCGATGAAAGCGCGCATATGCTCGACGATGTCCACCACTTCATGGCGATTCAACCAGCCGCGAAGTTGGTTGGCCAGCCAGCGCGCTCCCTCGCCCCGGGACGAAGGTTCCTTGCGAAGCAAGGTATCGACGACTTGGATCAGGAAGGGGTCGGCCGTTGGGTTTCTCTCGGCCACGGAGGGATGGGGCTTGTCGCAAATATTGCGCATGGTCACGGGAATGGAGGCCCCGGCGAAGGGAAGCTTGCCGGTGAGACAGTAATAGAAGACGCCGCCCAGGGAGAATATGTCGGTTTTATGAGTGGGTTTGACACCCTCGATTTGCTCGGGGGACATAAAGTTCGGCGAACCCAGCACCGCGCCGGTTTGTGTGCGGGATTGCTCGTTCGCGATATGGGCGATGCCAAAATCCGCGATTTTGAGGATCCCCTCGGAGTTGAAGAGGAGATTTTCGGGTTTGATGTCGCGATGCACCACGTTGTTCTTCTCGGCCGAAGTGAGGCCTTCCGCCGCCTGGCAGATGGCGGCTGCGGCCACGGTGTCGGGCATGGGTTTTCCGTCCATGGCCGTACACAGCATTTGCAGGCTTTGGCCGTCGACGTATTCCATGACCAGGAATTGCTGGTCGTTCTGGACGCCGAAGTCGAAGATCTCGACGATGTTGACGTGGCGTAGGGCCGCGATGGTCTTGGCTTCGACGGTGAAGCGCTCGATGAGGGAGGCGTTGGAACTGAGATGCGACTGGATGACCTTAATGGCCACCAAGCGGTTGAGGAGCGGATCTTCTCCCAGATACACCGTGGCCATTCCGCCCTGGCCCAACTGGCTTAGAATCCGGTACCGGCCGAACTCCATGGTTTACGCTCCGAAAACCCCACCCATTTTTGGGTAGTATACCGCATGTAACGATGTGAAGTTAGAAAAGGGTCGGGAGCCCCGAAAAATCAGGCCAACGCCTTCTGAATTCGCGTCATGGCGATGGCTTCATGCGCCGCTTCCAGCGCCTGGGCGGCCCGTCCGCGCACCCCCCATTGGGCCGGGTCGGTGCTCTTGTAAAGGGCCAAGGTCTTGGTTCCCAGAAAAGCCGAGAGATGGCTCACCCCGCTGTCATTGCCGATGAAA
>JBGPFT010000035.1:0-10932 GCA_041483475.1 Fibrobacteria bacterium
ATCCGGGACGGCTTCGGCGTTCCCGACGCGCGAATCCGGGGATTTGGACATGGTTTGCAAGTATACAATTACGGCCTCTTTCAATGCCTTGCCCGCCGGCGAAAAGCCCTTGTATCTTATTCACCACCACTTCGACGAGGAATTCCCATGCGATTCCCAATATTGCTCACCGCCGCCTTTCTGGGGACCGCGCCCGTTCGCGCCCAAGCTCAACGGGGACCCGTCCAGGGCCCCGAAGCCCCGGAAGCTCCTCCCACCTTCGAATTGGACAAGAAGGGCAAGCGGGATCACATCGATTTCAACCTAAAGGTCAAGCCCATCAGCGAGGCCGACCTCAAACTGTCCCAGTTCGCGAACCGGAAACTCCTGGTGTTTTATTTCTCGGCCAAATGCCCCCATTGCCAGCACGCCGCGCCCTTCGTGCAGAAGGTCGCCGACGAACTGGCGGCCAAGGATTTCGTCACCGTCGCCATCGCCATCAAGTTCAACACCGACGAGGACATCCGCGGATTCATCCGCGACTTCGGAGTGCGCATGCCGGTGTTCCAGGACGACGATCGCAGTTTCGGGGAGCATTACGGCACCGGCTCCATCCCCCTGCTCATCCTGGTGAACGAAAAAGGAGAGTACGTGCGTTACAAATCCTTCGATCCCAACGCGACCCCGAAAATGATCCTCGACGAAGCCGCCACCTTGGTGGCAAAGAAATAACCCCGCCGTGGCCGGCTTCCGCCGCGTCAACGCCGTTTTTTCCCATACCATCGCCACCGGTAGGGGCGACCCGCGGGTCGCCCCTACCGGTGGCGTTTCGCTTTTGGATTACCTGTGCAAGCGTTTCCCCTATCATCCCCGCCCGGTGTGGGAAGAGAAAATCCGAAGCGGTAAAATCCTCGTCGACGGGGAAAAGGTGCCGCCCGAATCCGAAATGCGCCCCGGTTTGCGCGTGGAATACAGGATGAAGGATTACGAGGAGCCGGAAGTCCCGATTTCATTCCGGGAAATCGTCTGCGGAGGCGATTTGGCCCTGGTGCACAAGCCTGCGGGCCTGCCCGTCCATAAAACCAGCCGCGTTTTCGTCCATACCCTCGCAAACCTTTACCGGCTCCATCGCGGCGATGACGCCTGGTCTCCCCTGAACCGGCTGGACGTGGAAACCAGCGGCCTGGTCGCGTTCGCCCGCGGCCGCGAGGCGTTGGGGAAATTTTCCCCGCAAAACTCCCGCTGGATCAAGATCTACCTGGCCGCCGCGCGCGGAACCGCGCCCGAATCGGGTCGCATCGAATTTCCGCTGGCGGAGAAGGAACAAGATCCCATTCGCAGCCGCATGCATCCGGATCCGGAGGGAAAACCCTCAATCACCTGGTACCGGCGCCTCCTTGTGAGCGCCGGAAACACTTTGCTTTTGCTCCGCCCTTTGACCGGCCGCATGCATCAAATTCGCGCCCATCTCGCCGCGGCGGGTTTTCCCGTGATCGGAGACAAGATTTATAGAGAAGAAGGCCGGTTCTATCTCAAGCGCCTGCAAGGGGAAATCGACGCGCGCGACCTCGCGGAACTGGGCGCTCCCCACCACCTGCTTCACGCTTTTCACCTGGAAATTCGCGCAGGGGACGGGTCCGGCATTCGCGGTACCGATGCGGAATTGCCGCTCCCGTTCCTGGAATTGTTTTCTGAATTGTCCGGGATGCTCCCGAATTTAGAGAACGGCTCGGCTTTCCGGTCGCTCGTCGAGTAGCTTGCGGACCCGGGCTTCGATTTCGGGAATATCCGCTTCATGCACTTCCTGGAACCATACGCCGTGCGGATAGCACATCACGTTGGAACCCTGGGCACAAGGCCCCAAGCAGCCCGTCCGGGTGACTCGTACCGGGAGTTTCGCTTCCTTGAAGCGCGCTTTCAAGGTTTCGAGTACGCGCTGGGCCTCCACCGAATCACCGCAGGAGGGCGTGCCGTCATGGCGTGCATTGGTGCAGACGAGGATGTGGAGCGGATGGGGAGTTTTCTCAGCGCGCATGGTGCCTGTAAGTTAGATTAGCCGCCGAAGCCATGGAGCGCGCCTTTTTCATTTCGGATGTCCATCTGGGCGCGCTTTACGCCCAGGCGGATCCCCGGCGGGCCGCCTATTTGGAGGATTTCCTCCGCTCCCTGCCGGAAAAGGCCGCCCGGCTTTTCATCCTCGGCGATCTTTTTGAATTCTGGATGGAACACCGCCATTATATCCCCAAAGGCCATTTCGGAGTCCTCACCGCCTTGCGCGACCTGGGCCGGTCCGGAGTCCCCGTCCACTATCTATGCGGCAACCACGATTTCACTTTGGGGAATTTCTTCCGCGAGGAGCTGGGCGTCGAAACCCATGACGGCCCCTTGGCCATCGAACTGCAAGGCAAACGCCTCCTGCTTCTGCATGGCGACGGGATGGGTTCCGGCGACTTGGCCTATAAAGCGGTCAAAAAAATAGCGCGGAGCCGTTGGGCTGGGGTATTGTACCGCCTGCTCCACCCCGATCTCGGCATGGACATCGCCCTGCGTGCGAGCAAACTCTCGCGCGACCGGCATGGCAACGTGCCCCGCCACTTGGATCGCTATGAAGCCGCGGCCCGCGCTTTGCTCCACCAAGGCCATGACATCGTGATGCACGGCCACGTCCATGCCGGCTTCGTGAAGAAATTGCCGGAAGGGGTTTATGTCAATACCGGGGAATGGTTCGAACGGCTGCAATATGTGGAGATGGTGGACGGGGAATGTTTTCTGAGAGCATACGATCCCCTCACCCCCCGGCCCCCTCTCCATGCCTAAACGCATGGAGCGGGGGAGATGGGATAAAAAAATTGCCAATTGCTTTTTGTCTTATTCGACCTTCCCCTCTCCATCGGTTTAACGATGGAGAGGGGCTAGGGGTGAGGACCTTCCAATTCCTTTTTAATCTCCTCCAGCCGCTCGTAATCCTCTTTCTGCAAGGCCTCCACCTTGGCCACCAGCAATTCCAGTTTCCGCAGCGCGGGCGCATCGATTGCTGGCGATCCCTCGATCAAGGCCAGGATGGCCTCGACATCCTTGGGAAATCCGAACTCCTCCATGAACCGTTTGAATTCCTCCACCGCCTTGCCGTGCTCGGGGGCTTTGCCTCGCGTGTAGATCATGCGCGGGATCAGATTCTTGAGCAGATGTTCCTTCCAGCCCCCTTCCGGAACCGGGGCTGATTCCCCGGCGGGACGGGATGCGGGCTTTTCGATGGCCCCGAGCAGTTCGGAAATGTCCTTTTCCACCT
Organism: Fibrobacteria bacterium; assembly: GCA_041483475.1. Lineage (GTDB taxonomy): Bacteria > Fibrobacterota > Fibrobacteria > UBA11236 > UBA11236 > UBA11236. The sequence continues at coordinate 3,269 of JBGPFT010000035.1, forward strand.
CGCGATGCTCCTGTTCCCGGTAATAGGCTTGGTAGAGAATGGGGAAGGAGTTCACGCACAGATGGGCGTGGCTGAGCACGGTGAAGGAGCCGAGGCAATAGATGTCCGCGTCCTGCGTCAGCATTTCCTCCTCGTTGGAGAAAAAGGCCACCTTGGCGGGAATGGGGATGAAGTCCGCGTTCTTCATGGATTCGAGGCGTTCCTTCACCGCCTCCGGATCCAGGGCGCCTTCAAGGCCGCCGGTTTCGCGCGCCTGCTCGATCACCTCCTGGATCCCCTTCTCCAGCGAGATGCCGAATTCCTTCTTGAAAAAGTCGCGGATATTGCGCTGATCCACGTAATTGGCCTGCACCGCCAGAAGGCCGTTGCGCACCAAACCTTCCAGGGGCGAAGCGGTTTCCTCCTCCCCCGCCGGATTCGGCTCCTCGCGCCCCGCCACGCGCACATAGGCGATGAGCAGGCCGCGCAGCCGCGCCGGGTCGCCTTTTTTCAACTCGATGCGGAATTCGGAAAAGTTCACTTCTTCCCTTTTCCGCCCGCCGCCCGCTGCACGTTCCGGAGCGGCGCGCCCCGCGCGCGGGCGATCCGCCGGGCGCTTTCGTATTCGGCCCCTGCGCGGCGAACCCCCCAGGCGGGGAACTCCACTTCCTTGACGGCGACGGTTCCGAAATCCGTTTCCGCTTCGACGGCGCGTTTGTTCGCCACGACGCGCCGGACGGGAAACCAGCGCAGGCCGCCGGTGGGGGTTTCTGCGGCGATCACATGCAGTGCGGCTTCACGTTTTTCGCCGGAAACCAAAGCGCACAGTTTCACCGCCGCCCGGCCTTTCTTCATCACCATGGGTTCCTGCCAGGCGTCGAAACAGCCGATTTCCAACAAGCGCCCCGCAGCGAAAGCGATTTGCTCCGGCGTGGCATTGTCAAGATTGCATTCGATTTGGAAAGCTTCAAAGGCCGCGTCCGCGGCGTCGGTTTCCTGGTACAGACAAAGCCGTAGGACGTTGGCCCGATCCGCAGGATCGCGGGATCCGGCGCCATAACCCGCCGCGGTGAGGATGGCCGTCCATTCCGGGGCCACGGGTCGCGCCAATCCGGTGACGATGGCCGCGCCCGTGGGGGTGCAATGTTCCCCTTCCCAACCCGTGCGAAAGGAAGGGAATCCGCGCGTCAACCGGATGACGGCGGGAACCGGTTCGGCGAAAGTCGCGTGTTCCATGGAAACCATGCCCCGTCCGAACGGGAAGGGCGTGGCGAAGCAACGTTCCACCCCCAGGGAAAAAATCCCCAGGGCCGCGCCCAGGACGTCCACCAAGGTGTCAAGCCCGCCAACTTCGTGGAAATGCACCTTCTCAACGAGGATCCCATGCACTTCGGCTTCCGCCTCCGCGAGGCGTGTGAGGATGCGCGCCGCGCATTCCCGCACGGACGGCGACAGCGGCGCCTTTTCCAAAAGCCGGAGAAAATCCCGCGGGCCCCGATGCGGCGGATTTTTTTCCCTGCAGAGCACGGTGGCCCGTACCGCCTTCAACCCGTGGATGCGAGCGGGTTCGGCCTCCACCGTTACCGGTAGATCCAGGGCGCGCAGCGGTGCGTTCACCGTTTCCGGATCGAAACCGAGGGCGAACAACCCGCCCAGCACCATATCGCCCGATACTCCGGCGGACATGTCGAACAGGAGCGCTTTTGGCAAATCAGCCCCGAAAAAACGTGAAGCTGGGAAGGTAGAAGATTCAAACCGATGCTATTTTGGCGGCACGATGAAGCCGTTTTTCGCCCTGGGCTCCGCCCTCCTCTTGACGGGCGCCGTCGCCTCCACCCCGGAAGGGCTGCCGGGCGTATACGCCGCCCCCTCGGCGCAAACCCTGGAGCATGGCCGAATCTCCGTAGGCTTCACCGCGTTCGGTCAGAACGACGCATCCATGATCCGGCATGGATATCTCGTCTTCACCCCCGGCACGCTTCCCGGGGACACGGTGGACACCGTCCAAATCCAGGACCTCGTCAGCGCCGGTTTTCGCCTTCATCTCGCCGCGGGTCTGGGCGGAAAATTCGACATTGGGTTGTCGCTGCCGATTTATTCCGATCTCATCTCCGACCCGGCCGAGGCGAAAAAACTGAACGGCATCGGCCTCGGGGACGGAAAGATCGTGATCAAGGCGCGTGCACCCCTTCCCAGCCCGGTCGTGACCATGGGCGCAGCCCTCGGCCTGACCATTCCCTCGAAAGCGCATCGGGGATTTTTGCCGAAAGGCTCGGAACTGGCGACCCCGGACACCACGGGCGTGGGTCCCAATGCGGCCACCTATTCCGCCGGGGATTTCACCAAACAGGGCTTGGTGCTGTTCACACTCGACCTCACCAAAACCCAGGATGAAATTCCCTTCCGCCTGAATCTATCCGGGGGTCTTTTGAACGAGCCCTCCTCCGTGGGCGGAAATCGGTTGCAATGGAACGGCTCCTTGGAATGGCTGCCCGCGCCGACCCTCGGCCTTTTTGCCGCCGTCGCCGCACAAGCGTCCCTGGATCACTTTAAAAGTTTCATGGAAGAGGACTTGCGGATTACCGGGGGCGTCTCCTTCAACAGCGAGGACGGTTTTTTCGTCAGCGGAGGCGTGGAGGTCGCGGTTTCCAGCCAGCCGTATTACCCGTACCGCAAGGGCTTCGCGGACGGACAAGTCGTCGATTACGAAACCCAAGCCTTGCCGAAAGTGGCCCTGGGGCTGCAAGTGGGATGGACCGGTTCATTCATCTCCAAGGATACCGACGGCGACGGCATTCCGGACAAGGTCGATGGTTGCCCCAAGGAAAAGGAGGACATGGACGGCTTCCAGGATGCCGACGGTTGCCCGGACCCGGACAACGACGACGATTCCATCCCCGATCTCCAGGACAAATGCCCGAACCAGGCCGAGGACCGCGACGGGATCCAGGACGATGACGGGTGTCCGGAAACCGACGCCGACAACGACGGCATTCCCGACGACGACGACAAATGCCCGTTGGAGCCCGAGGATCGCGACGGGTTTCAGGACATGGACGGATGTCCCGATTTGGACAATGACCAGGACGGCATTTTGGACGTCCAGGACAAATGCCCCAATGATCCGGAGGACAAGGACGGGTTCGAGGATGAAGACGGATGCCCCGATCCCGACAACGATAAGGATGGCGTCCCCGACAGCCTGGATAAATGCCCCTTGGCGCCCTTCCCCGGCACCGTGGACGGATGCCTGGCTACCGCCAAGGCGGCGCCGGTTCAGGAATTTCCCCGCCAGTCGATGTTACGCGTGCGTTTCCAGGGGCTAACCGCCTCCCTGACCGCGGATTCCTATAACGCTTTGGATAGTTTATCCGACGCGTTGAAACGCGATCCCAAGGCGCGCGTCGAAATCCGCGCGTACACCGACGATCAAGGCGGGAAGGAAAAGGCCCGGGTCCAGCTCACGCAGTTGCGGGCCGACGGGATTCGCCGGTACCTCATCATGCGGGGCTTGGACAACTCCCGCGTCACCGCCCGGGGCATGGGTTCCCAAAACTCGGTAGCGAGCAACCGCACCCAACCGGGCCGCCAGCAGAACCGGCGGGTGGAAGTGGTGAGGGTGGATTAAAATCTCCTCACCCCCGGCTCCTCTCCATGCTTAAAGGCACGGAGAGGGGTAAGGGCCTTTTCTACTCTTTCTCCCATGCATTTCGATGAGATGGTCGCCCTGGCCGTCAAGCTCAAGCGCGAACTGCCCCCGGGCAGTTCCACGGCGGAATTGTTCCATCGGGGCGAGGACGCCATCGGCAAAAAACTGTTGGAGGAGGCTGCCGAAAGCTGGATGGCGGCCAAGTTCCAGAAGCGCGACGATGTGGCGTTGGAGCTCTCGCAGGTGCTGTATTACGTGGCCTGCATGATGGCTGAGAAAGGACTCACCTTGGAAGAGGTGTGTGCCAAGCTATGATTCGGCAGGCTCATCAACCATGATCAAGGTCGCCTTGCCCAACAAAGGCCAGCTTTTCGGGCCCACCATGGATATCCTGGCGGCTTGCGGCTACCGGGTGAGCAAGTCGCTGCGCAGCCTGTCCACCTTGGATCGGGAGAACGGGGTGGAATTTTTTTTCCTGCGCCCCGGCGACATCCCCCTGTACGTGGCCAACGGCATCCTCGACGCCGGCGTCACGGGCATGGACTTCGTCGCCGAAAAGGGCGTGAATCCGACCCGCATCGTGGATCTCAATTACGGCGCCTCCAAGCTGTGCGCGGCGGTTCCCAACGAAAGCCCGGTCAGAACCCTGGCGGATCTCAAGTCCTTGCGCATCGCCACTTCTTTCCCGAATATCGTTCGCCAACTTTTCAAAGGCCATGACAAGCTGGTGGAGTTGGAAGGCGCGGTGGAGATTTCCGTGAAGCTCGGCATCGCCGACGCCGTCGTGGACATCGTGGAAACCGGCACCACCATCTTGCAGGCTGGCTTGCGCATCGTGGGCGATCCGATTTTCGCCTCGCGCGCCGCGCTGTACGCTCATCCCGAGCGCGAATCCCAGGAAGAAGTCATGGCGCTCAAAAGCCGCCTCGAGGGAAAAATTTTGGCGTTCGATTACATGATGGTGGAATACGACGCTCCCGAATCCGTTCTCAAGCAGGCCTGCGCCATCACGCCCGGCATCGAGTCGCCCACCGTGACCTCGCTGGCCAAGGCCGGCTGGTTGTCGGTGAAGGCCCTGATCCGGAAACAGGAAGCCCAGAAAATCATGGATTCGCTGTCCAAGCTGGGCTGCAAGGGGATTCTGCTGACGTCGATCGACAGCGTGAGGATTTAACCTCACCCCCGGGGTGAGGTTACTTTCCGCTGAGATAACCCGTCACACCAGCGCGGTCGGCTTTCATGGCCTTCTTGCCCTTGGTCCAGTTGGCCGGGCACACTTCGCCGTGTTCCTCGCTGTATTGCAATGCGTCAAGCAGGCGGATCACCTCGTCGACATTGCGGCCGATGGGGCGATGATGCACGACTTGCGCCTGCACGATACCTTTCTTGTCGATGACGAAGGAAGCGCGATAGGTGATGCCGGCGCCCTCGTCGAGCACGTCATACGAACGGGACACGCGCTTGTGGATGTCGGCGATGATGGGGTAGGTGACCCCCTGGATGCCGCCGTCGTTCTTCGGGGTGCGCAGCCAGGCCATATGGGAATGCGCCGAATCCACCGAGCAGCCCAGCACCGCGGCGTTGCGGCTCTCGAACTCCTTCAAGGATTCCTGGAAGGCGTGGATCTCGGTGGGGCATACGAAAGTGAAATCGAGCGGGTAGAAGAACAAGATCACGTATTTCTTGTCCTTGTATTGCGACAGGGAGATCTTCTGCGTGGACTGGCCGACGGCCGCGTCCTCGGTGAAATCGGGGGCTTCTTTGCCGACCAATACTGCCATGGGAGATTCCTTTCAAAGGGGGTGGGAGGAGAGGAATATAGAAAGCGAAAATGTTATGTTGACCGCGTTTCCACCTTCCACGCGGGTTTTCCATGCCATCGGCGAACAAAACCACATCCCGGACCACCACGGATTCCCAGTTGGACGCCAAGGGGCGAATGGAGGAAATCAAAGCGTCGTTTTTACGACGTCTGGAGTATTCGTTGGGCAAGGACAATTATTCCGCCACTCCGTACGACAAATACCTGGCGTTATGCTACGCGGTCAGGGATAAACTCATAGCCCGCTGGATTCGGACCCAACACACCTATTACCGGAAGGACGCGCGCCGCATCTATTACCTGTCCATGGAATTCCTGATGGGGCGCGCCCTGGGAAACACCATGATCAACCTCGGGCTCGAGGAGGACGTGCGGGCGGCCCTGTACGATATGGGCATGGACTTGGAGGAGTTGCGCAACCAGGAATTGGAAGCCGGACTGGGTAACGGCGGTTTGGGGCGTCTCGCGGCTTGCTTCCTAGACTCCATGGCCACGCTGGAATTGCCGGCCTATGGTTACGGCATCCGCTACGACTACGGGATGTTCCATCAGAAGATCAAGAACGGCTTCCAGCATGAGCATCCGGATAATTGGCTGCGCTTGCCCAATCCCTGGGAAATCGCAAGGCCCGAGTACACCGCCACCATCCAATTCAAGGGGCGGGTGGTGACACGCAAGGGCGCCGGCGGAGGAGTGGCCTTCGATTGGATCGAAACCGAGAACGTGCTGGCCAGTCCGTACGATACGCCCATCCCCGGGTACGGCAACAATACGGTGAACACCTTGCGCCTGTGGTCGGCGAAGTCGGCCGACGAATTCGGCCTGCATTATTTCAACAGCGGGGATTATCTCGAAGCCAGCAAGGACATCGCCTTGTCCGAAAGCATTTCCAAGGTGCTGTACCCCAACGATTCCTCCATGAACGGGAAGGAGCTTCGCCTCAAGCAGCAGTACTTCCTCTGCTCGGCCACCTTGCAGGACGTGCTCCGGCGGCACAAGAAGTTCCACAAGGACTGCAACCGCCTGGCGGACAAGGCGGCCCTCCAGCTCAACGACACCCATCCGGCCATCGCCATACCCGAGATGATGCGCCTGTTGGTCGACCTGGAAGGCTTTTCCTGGGAGCATGCCTGGGACATCACCACGCGCGTGTTCGCCTATACCAACCACACCTTGCTCCCCGAGGCGCTGGAGAAATGGGGCGTGGACCTTATGGGGCGACTGTTGCCGCGCCATCTGCAGATCATCTTCGAGATCAATTACCGCTTCCTGAAGCAGATCTCGTGGAAGTATCCCGGCGACGTGGAACGCCTGCGGCGCATGTCCCTGATCGAGGAAGGGGAACACCGCGCCGTGCGCATGGCCCATCTGGCCATGGTGGGCTCGCATTCGGTGAACGGCGTGGCCAAACTGCATACCGAGCTTCTGAAATCGCATGTGGTGCGCGACTTCAACGAGATGTGCCCCGAGAAGTTCAACAACAAGACCAACGGCGTCACGCCGCGACGGTGGCTGCTCAAGGCGAATCAGCCCCTGTCCGCGCTCATCACCGGGAAAATCGGCGATGGCTGGGCCAAGGACTTTTCCCGCATCCGGGAGCTGGAAAAATTCGCCGGCGACGCGGATTTCCTGCTGCGCTGGCGGGAGGCGAAGCGCCTGAACAAGCAACGCCTGGCGGACGTCCTGCGCGGAACCCAGGACGTGGAATTGAATCCGGACACTTTGTTCGACGTGCAGGTGAAGCGCATCCACGAGTACAAGCGGCAAATCCTGAACGCGCTGCATATCGTCCATCTCTATAACGAGATCAAGGCCGGCCGCGGCGCCAACGTGTTGCCCCGCACCTTCATCTTCGGCGGCAAGGCGGCTCCCGGGTATTTCATGGCCAAACTGTCCATCAAGCTCATCAACGCCGTGGCCGACGTGGTGAACGGCGATCCGGATTCGCGCTCCCTCCTCAAAGTGGTGTTCCTGGAGGACTATCGCGTCTCGCTGGCGGAAAAGGTGTTTCCGGCCAGCGATCTCAGCGAGCAAATCTCCACCGCCGGCACCGAGGCCAGCGGCACCGGCAACATGAAATTTTCCATCAACGGGGCCCTGACCATCGGCACTTTGGACGGGGCCAACATCGAGATCCGGGAGGATGTCGGGGAGGACAACTTTTTCATCTTCGGCCTCACCGCCGAGCAGGTGCTGCAGCGCAAGGCCGCCGGC
>JBGPFT010000036.1:0-10900 GCA_041483475.1 Fibrobacteria bacterium
GCCAACATCATCTTCGGCATGGTGATCAACTCCAGCATGAAGGACGAGATTTGCGTCACCGTGATCGCCACGGGCTTCGGGGAAAAAGGCGCGCAAAAAGCGGCGGCCCGACCCGCCTACGATCCATTGCGCCGCCCGGCGCCGGCGTTCGCCGCCGATTCGTCCCCCGCGGGCGTAGAGCGCTTCGCCGAACCGCGCGCCCTCCGGGCCGCGGAGGAAATTCCCACCGACAAGGTGCCCTTCGGTGCCCGCGCTGCCTACCCCCCCAAAGTGGAAAGAGGGCCGGCAGCCGCTCCGCGCGCGGAGGAAAACCGTTCGGTGTTCGGCAGCCCGCAGCGGGGGCGCTACGCGGAATCCGGCCCGGACATCGATTACGAGACGCCTGCGTTCCTGCGGAACCAGGCGGATTAACGTCCCGTTACCGAGCCGCGGCTCGGTGCGTCTTATGCTATCATGATACCAGGACGTTTTTCATGACTGTCGCGTTTACCACCTTGCCGGGCATGCTCCGGCATGTGGGCCAGAGTTTCAAGAACCCCGCCGCGTTGGTCCATAGACAGGACGGAACCTGGGTCCGCATTTCCACCCGGGAGATGTTCGAAACCGTCCGTAAAATCGGAACGGGTCTCATGGAGTTGGGGCTTCGGCCCGGGGATAAGGTGGGGATCGTGGCCGATCCCTCGCCGTTCTGGATGATGCTGGATCTCGCCGTGCTCGGGGCCGGGGGAATCACGGTTCCCATGTTCTCCAATATCGCCCCCGATAACCTGCAATACGAAATCAAGGACTCGGGCCTGCGTTTTCTTTTCGTGGGGTCGGAAAAACAGCATCAGGCCATGAAACCTTTTTTCGCTTCCATCGAGCGCATCATCGCCTTGCCCAAATCCCTGGAATCTGAGCATTGCACGTCATGGGATTCCTTGTTGGAATCCGGCGCCCGCCGCCTGGCGATTCATCCCGGCGAATGGGACGCCGGGTCCGAGGCCGTGCGGGAGTCCGATACGGCCACCTTGATATACACCTCGGGCAGCACGGGAATTCCCAAGGGAGTCGAGCTCACGCATCGAAACCTGGTCACCCAAATCCACGGAGCCGCCATCCGCTTCCCCCTCGATCCCCAAGCTGACAGCGCGCTGTCCTGCCTGCCGTTGGCCCACGTGTTCGAGCGCATGGTTGCCTACCTTTACCTATCCACGGGCATCAGCATCTATTTCGCCGAGGACATCAAGAAAGTGGGGGAGAACCTGCGCGAGGTGCGCCCCACTATCGTCACTTTCGTGCCCAGGCTCCTGGAAAAGATCCACGCAAAGTTTCTGGCCAAAGCGGAGATGACCTCGGGATTCAAACGGGCCCTGGCGCTGGCCGCTCTTCGGCGCGCGGCGGAAAAGCCCCACGATTCGCCCCCCACTCTCAAGGACAAGTTGTTCGACGTGCTCGTGTACCATAATTTGCGCGAGGCTTTGGGCGGGCGCCTGCGCTTGGTGATCTCCGGCAGTGCCCCCTTGGATCCGGGGCTTTACTCCTTCTTCCTGAACGCGGGCATTCCCGTTTATGAAGGCTATGGCCTCACCGAAACCTCTCCCGTTCTCGCGGTGAATTATCCCGGCCACCGCAAGGTGGGGACGGTGGGGCCCTTGTTCCCGCAAGTCGAAATCCGCATCGGCGACGACGGGGAAATCCTGGCCCGGGGCCCTGGGATCATGAAAGGGTATCACGGCAAACCCGAGGAGACCCGACAAACCATCGACTCAGATGGATGGTTGCATACGGGCGACCTCGGCCACCTCGACAATGAGGGCTATCTCAAGATCACCGGCCGCAAGAAGGAATTGTTCAAGACCGCCAACGGAAAATACGTGGCCCCGGTTCCCATCGAACAGGCCTTGACCGGAAATAAACTGACGGACATGTCCCTGGTGATCGCGGAGGGCCGCCCCTTCACCACGGCATTGTTTTTCCCCGACGTGGAGAACCTCAAGGCCCTTAAACCCGACCTGGGTTGTGAGGCCATGGATGACGCCGCTTTCCTGCGATCGGAGCAGGCCCGGGCCTATTTACAAGGCATCGTGGACGAGGTCAATACCAAGCTCAATCATTGGGAGAAAGTGCAAAAATTCATCTTGGCCGAAAGGACGCTTTCCATCGACGCCGGGGAATTGACGCCGACTATGAAAATCCGCCGGCATGTAGTGGAGGAGAAATTCCGCAAGGAAATCAACTCGCTGTACGCCGCCTGATATAATGGAATCCCAGGGAAGGGACTAGGATATGCAGCCGATACGGTCCGCGGCCGTGGTGGGAAGCGGCATCATGGGATCGCAAATCGCCGCCCATTTGGCCGGTTGCGGAATTCCCGTGCTGTTGCTCGACGTCGCCTCCGAGGGTAAAAACCGCAACGCTCTGGCCGACAAAAGCAAGGATGGCCTGAGCAAGCTCAAGCCCTCGCCCCTTTATTCCGTCGATGCCCTGAACCTCATCTCCACGGGGAATACTTCCGAACATTTGCAGGAAGCCGGCAAAACCGATTGGGTGATCGAGGCCATCGTCGAACAGCCCGGCCCCAAGCAGGAACTTTTCGGCAGGCTCCAAGACGTGATGGGCCCCAATACCATATTGGCCACCAACACTTCGGGTATCCCGCTTAAACTTCTGGCCAAGGATTTGCGGCCCGAGGCGCAGGCCCGTTTCATCGGAACGCATTTTTTCAACCCGCCCCGCTATTTGCGGCTGGTCGAGGTGATCCGGGGGCCGCACACTTCCCAGGAAACCGTGGATCGCATCGATCATGTTCTGGTCCAGGTGCTCAACAAGGTTCCGGTACCCGCCCTGGATTCGCCGGCCTTCATCGCCAACCGCATCGGCGTGCATGCCATGGTTCAGACTTTACGCGTCGCCAAGGAGCTGGGCCTGAGCGCGGAGGAAATCGACGCGTTGACCGGCCCGCTGCTGGCGCGTCCCAAAACCGCCACCTTCCGCCTGGCCGATTTGGTGGGCCTCGATACTTTGGTGCATATCGTCCGCAATTTGCAAGAGGCTTTTCCCGCCGAAGGTTTCGCGGTGGACCCCTTGTTGGAAAGGCTTTTCAATGAGAAAAAACTCGGGCGCAAAACCGGGGCCGGCTTTTACCGGAAAAGCGGAGAAGTGCTTGAGGCCTTGGATCTCAAAACCGGGGAATACCGCCCCGAGCAAAAGGCGCGTTTCGAGGAATTGAAAGACGTTGTTAAGGAAGAAGACCTCGCCGGAAAGATGCGCAAGCTGTATGCCGCCGAAGGCCGTGGCGCCACTGCCGCGCGCCGCATTCTCACCACCACCTTGGCCTATGCCGCCGAGGTTATGCCGGGCGTGGCCGAGCAGCCCGGATACGTCGACGAGGCCATGGAACTCGGCTTCGGATGGGAAGCGGGGCCGTTCAAGTTGGCGAAGGCCATCGGAGCCGAAGCGCTAAAGCGCACCTGCGTGGAATCGGGTATAACCTGTCCGCCTTTGCTGCTTGAAGCCGCCGGGGGGGCCCCGCGTTTCGAACCCGCTCCGCGCGGATTTTCCCTGGCCCGGCACCGCGCCCGAAACCAACCGGTGATCGCGACCTCCGACGCCACGTTGTGGGATATGGGCGACCGGGTATTGCTGTTGGAATTCCACTCGAAGATGAATTCCATGGGCCCGATTTCCCTGGACATGATCGTCAAGTCCGTGGAAAAAGCCAACGACGGTTACGCGGGCCTGGTGATCGGCAATCAAGGCGCGAACTTCTGCGCGGGGGCCAATATCGCCATGGTGCTGCTGGACGCGGCCAACGGCGAATACGACAACATCGACGCGGCCATCCGGCAATTCCAGCGGGCCAGCATGGCCATCAAGTATTCCGCCGTGCCCGTGGTGGTGGCTCCGCATGCCATGGGCTTGGGCGGCGGATGCGAATTCGTGCTGCACAGCCAACGCCCCGTGCTTTCGCCGGAAACCTATCTGGGATTGGTGGAAGTGGGCGTGGGTCTTTTGCCCGCCGGCGGAGGCACCAAGGAGCTGACGCTGCGCGCCGTCGATAAGAATCGGCCGGGAATTCCGCTGCTCAATCTTTCCAAGGCTTTCGAACTCATCGCCACGGCCAAGGTTTCCACCTCGGCGCGCGAGGCTTTTGAAATGGGCTACATCGACGGTCGGGGCGTCATCGCCGACAACGAAACCACCCGCCTGGATCAGGCTAAGGCCGAGGTGTTGGCCATGAGCCGGGCGGGATACCGCCCGCCGCCGCCCGCAAAACACATTGAAGTGCTGGGCATCGAAGCGTTGGGCGCCTTTGAAACCGCCATCTATATGATGCGCGAGGCGGGCTTCGCCAGCGAGCATGACGCTTTGATCAGCCGCGCCGTGGCCCGCATCATGGCCGGGGGCAAGGTGACGCCCGGCACCGTGGTGGACGAGGAATATTTGCTGGAGCTGGAGCGCGAGGAATTTCTTCGGCTCGTGGGAACGAAGAAATCCCAGGAGCGCATCGGGCATATGTTGAAGACGGGGAAACCGCTGCGGAATTAGCGAGGAGGTCTGGATGAATGAAGCGGTGATCGTGGCCGGAGCCAGAACTCCGGTGGGGAAGGCGGGCAAAGGCTCCTTCGCGAAAGTGCGCCCAGACGCCTTGGCCGCCCATTGCGTGGCGGAAACCCTGAAGCGGGCGACGGGAGCCGATCCCGCCGAAATCGACGATCTGATTTTAGGTTGCGCCATGCCCGAAGCGGAACAAGGCATGAACGTGGCGCGCATGGTGGGCTTGCTGGCGGGTTTGCCGGATCGGGTTCCCGCCGTCACGGTCAACCGTTATTGCTCTTCCGGCTTGCAATCCATTTCCATGGCTTCGGATCGGATCAACCTCGGGGATTCGGAGGCGATTCTGGCGGGAGGCCTGGAAAGCATGTCGCTCATACCGATGGGCGGGCACAAAATCGCCCCCAATCCCGATCTTGTTCACAAGCGCCCCGAGTCGTACATGACCATGGGGCTTACGGCCGAGAAAGTGGCCGAGCGGTATAAGATTTCCCGGGAGGAACAGGATGCTTTCGCCTTGCGCTCGCATCAGCGAGCCATCGCCGCCATCCAAGGCGGGAAATTTCAGGACGAAATCGCGCCTTTTTCGTGGACGGAAACCGGGCTCGACGATCATCGGAAGGAGATTTCGCGCATCCGCACCTTGGCCGTGGACGAGGGGCCTCGCGCCGACACCTCCCTGGAAGCCTTGAAAGGCCTGAAGTCCGCCTTCAAGCTGGGCGGCACGGTGACGGCGGGCAATTCATCCCAGGTCAGCGATGGTGCGGCTTGTGTATTGGTGACTTCGAAGTCCTATGCGGAAAAACACGGCCTTAAACCGCTGGCCCGGCTGCTCAAATATTGCGTGGTGGGCGTGCCCCCCGACATCATGGGCATCGGCCCCGCCTTTGCCATTCCCGCGGTGCTGAAGAAAGCCGGGCTCACCTTGGATCAAATTGATCTCATCGAACTCAACGAAGCTTTCGCAGCCCAAAGCGTGGCCGTACTCAAGGAGCTTGGTCTCAACCCGGACAAGGTGAATGTGAACGGCGGCGCGATTGCCTTGGGCCATCCCTTGGGTTGCACCGGAGCCAAGCTCACTTTGACTTTAATACATGAACTGCGCCGCCGCGGCGGCCGCTACGGCCTCGTGTCGATGTGCGTGGGCGGGGGAATGGGCGCGGCGGGGGTATTCGAGGTTTTTTAATTCGAAACCGCGTTGTACAGATTTTCGTCCAAAGTGACATGCAGTTTCAATTCGGCCCCGGTAGAAGCCGGCTGGCTTTGTCCCGTCAAGGTGAAATGGCCCTGCAGTTCGGCGCCGAAAATGCGGTTGAGGGAATAGAACAGCCCCGGATGGAGGGAGGAAAGATTCGCGGTTTGATCCGTTGATTTTGCGCCGACGCTTTGGTTGAATCCATAGGTGTAGCGCATTCCCAAGGTGATCTGCAAATCCTGCTTGCGCGACGTCAGGAACCCGAAGGGCAGGGAATACCCGGGTTTGAGGTAGGCGTCGAGATAGTCGCTTTTGCTTTTGTTCTTGTCCTCGGTGCTGTAATTGTAGGAGGCGTTGGCGAGCAGGTTGAAATCCCCCCAGCGATGGCCGTACAAAGCGCCGATGGTGAAGGTGGCGAAATTGCCGGCGTTGAGGATGTCCTCGAAGCCGATGGGCAAAGTTCCGGCGAGAAAGCCTCCGACGCCGAGGGAGGAATCGGCGTACTTAAGTGCCAGCACCGGGCGATCCAGGCCCGCATGGCCGTTGCGATCCTGGAAGATATAGTCCACGCCCAGGGAGCCTTCGAGCCCTTCCATCAAGCCGAATTTTCCCTGCATGGGAGCCGTGAAAAGGCCGTGCCCGGTATCGACATCGTTATTTTTCCAATCGGTGCCGAAATCGCCGTTGATCTTGGCATAGGACATGCCGAGATCCACCTGCATGACGCGCGTACCGATGGGCAGGAATTCGTCCAGCGCCAGGGCGGGGGAGAGAAGGCAGAAGCAAACCAAAACGGCTTTGATGTTCACGGTCATTACGATCTCCGAGGTTGAATGTCGCTTGGACACCCTTATTAATCCATTTTTTTGCGGGCGTTTCAATTATACGACTGGTTTTCGGCCCAGGGGGGTATATTTTACTCCAGGGAATCCATGAAGTTCACGCGGAAAACCGATTATGCGCTGAGGACCATGCAATACCTCGCCCGCCGCTTCTATACCGGAGGGGGGGCTTCCAAGCCTGTGCCGGTGGCGGCCATCGCCGCCGATACCCGGCTGTCCCAGCGCTTTCTGCACGGCATCGTGGCCAAGCTTTCCCGGGACGGGCTGCTCAAAACCGCGCCCGGTCCCAAGGGAGGCATAGCCCTGTCACGCGCCCCCGAAACCATCTCCATCCTGGACATCGTGGAGTCCGTGGAGGGTAAAATCAACCTGATGGACTGCTTCCCCCATCCGGAGAATTGCAGCGACGCCAACCAATGCTCCATCATGAGCGTCTTGCGCACCGCGCAAACCGCCATGGAAAGCAACCTCCGCAACACCAACCTCAAACTCATGGTGAAGGCCAAAAGCGATCCCTTCCACACCCTGCCGGAAAAGCATTTCCTCAAGCCGCGATTCGGGTGTCCGGTGTTGAAGTAGCCCGTCCTTTTGAGCACTTCTCCCGGCTTCCGAATCCGAACTCCCGCATGAAACTTCACGAATACCAAGGCAAGGCCCTGCTGCGCAAGGCCGGTCTCCCCGTGCCTCGGGGCGAAGTGATTTTCTCGGCATCGGAAACACGCAAGGCCCTGGCGGCCTTAGGGGGCGAAAGCGGCGTAGCCAAGGCCCAGGCCTTCACCGGCGGCCGCGGCAAGGCCGGGGGCATCAAGCTGTTCAACAATGCCGCGGAGGCCGAAGGCGCCGCGAAACTATTGCTGGGAATGACCATGGTCACCAAGCAAACCGGGCCCACCGGCGTTAAAATTCACGCCGTATTGCTGGAAGAGAAAAGCCAGGTCGCCCGTGAGTTGTATTTCGCGGTGACCTTGGATCGCGCCAAGGCCAACATCGTCTTCATCCTCAGCCCCGAGGGCGGGATGGACATTGAGGAAATCGCGGAAAAACGTCCTGAAAAAATTCTGAAACTCTATCCGGAGTGGGGGAAAGGTCCGGACCATGCTTTGGTGACACAAGCTGCTGCATTTCTCGGATTGAATCCGGGGCAGGCGGAGGAGTTCGCCGGCATCGCCCGGAAACTCTACGACCTTTATGTGGCCAGGGACTGCGGGATGCTGGAGATCAATCCCTTGGCGGTGAACACTTCCGGCCACCTCGTCCTGCTCGACTGCAAGGTTATCATCGACGACAACGCGCTTTTCCGTCAGTTGGATACGGGTGGCGATCCTGACTCCGAAAAGGATTCCGCCGAAATTGAGGCGGCGAAATTCGGACTCAGTTATATCAAGCTGGACGGCGATATCGGCTGTATGGTGAATGGCGCGGGCTTGGCTATGGCCACCATGGACATCATTGCCCATTACGGGGCCCAGCCCGCCAATTTCCTCGACGTGGGAGGTTCCGCCTCCGAGGAAGCCGTGACCAAGGCCTTCGAAATCATCTCCTCTGACAAAAACGTGAAAGCCATCTTGGTGAACATCTTCGGCGGCATCATGCCCTGCGACCGCATCGCCCGTGGCGTCATCGGCGCCGTAAAGTCCACAGGCCTTAAAGTGCCGCTGGTGGTGCGCTTGGAGGGCACGCGGGTGAACGAAGGTAAGGCCCTGATCCGGGAATCCGGACTGAACCTGATTTCCGCCAATGATCTCGAAGACGGCGCGCGGCAGGCGGCTCAATTAGTTAGTCGCAAGGGATAAACCATGGCCATTCTCATCGGCGCCGAAACCCGTCTCATCACCCAGGGCATTACCGGAAAAGCCGGGCTGTTCCACTCTTTGCAATGTCGCGATTACGGCACTAAAGTGGTGGGCGGCGTGACGCCGAAAAAAGGCGGGACCACGGTGGAGGGCTTTCCGGTGTTCAAAACCGTGGCCGAGGCGCGCAAGGAAACCGGGGCCAACGCCACCATGATTTTCGTGCCGGCCCCTTATGCCGCCAACGCCATCCTCGAAGCCGCGGACGCGGGTATCGAACTGATCGTGGCCATCACTGAGGGCATTCCCGTCATCGATATGCTCAAGGTGCGCCATGCGCTCAAGGACCGGAAATGCGCTATGATCGGGCCCAATTGCCCGGGCATCGTCACGGCGGGTGTTTGCAAGGTGGGCATCGCGCCCGGCCCCATCCACAAAAAAGGAAAAATCGGCATCGTCTCGCGTTCCGGAACCTTGACCTACGAAGCCGTGCATCAAACCACGTTGCTGGGCCTGGGTCAAACCACGGCCGTCGGCATCGGCGGCGATCCGGTGCACGGTCTTTCGCATCTGGAAGTGATCCGTTTGTTGAACGACGATCCGGAAACCGAGGGGATGATTCTCATCGGCGAAATCGGCGGCAGCGACGAGGAAATGGCCGCAGCTTTCATTAAGGAAAAAGTCCGCAAACCGGTGGTGGCTTTCATCGCCGGGGCTTCGGCGCCTCCGGGCAAACGCATGGGCCATGCCGGCGCCATCGTCGATGGACATGCCGGCACTGCGAAATCCAAGCAGGATGCTTTGCGCGACGCCGGAGTTATCGTTGCAGAGACCGCGGCGGAGATCGGGCGCAAGATGTTGGAAGCAATGAAAAAGAAATAGGGGTGGGTATGGCAAAAAGATTGAAGATCGCATTGGTGGGCGCCGGTCAAATCGGCGGAACCATGGCCTTGTTGGCGGCACAGAAGCAATTGGGCGATGTTCTCCTCGTCGACGTGGTCGAGGGCGTGCCCCAAGGAAAATCCCTGGACATCATGCATGGCGGAACCATCATCCCTACTTCGGGTAAGCTCTTCGGTTCCAACGACTATGCATCCCTGGCCGGGGCTGATGTCGTCATCGTCACCGCGGGATTGCCGCGCAAACCCGGCATGAGCCGCGATGATTTGCTTGAAGTGAACTTCAACATCATCAAAACCGTGGCTGAAAGCATCCGGAAGAACGCCCCTAACGCCTTCGTCATCGTGGTCACCAATCCGCTCGACGCCATGGTGTACGCCATGCAGCGCGTCACCGGTTTCCCGGTCCATCGCGTGGCGGGCATGGCCGGCGTGCTGGATTCCTCCCGCTTCTCCTCCTTGGTGGCCTCCGAACTTGGCGTCTCGGCCGAGGACGTGAAGGCTTTGGTCATGGGCGGCCATGGCGACACCATGGTTCCATTGATCCGCTACGCCACCGTGGGCGGGATTCCGGTGACCCAATTGCTTTCGCGTGACAAACTCGACGCCATCGCAAAACGGACCGCCAACGCCGGCGGTGAAGTGGTGGCCTTGCTCAAAACCGGTTCGGCCTTTTACAGCCCGGCCCTTTCGGCCATTCACATGGCGGAAGCCTATCTCAAGGACAAGAAAAACGTCCTCACCTGCGCAGCCATGTTGAACGGGGAATACGGGGTGAAGGGCCTTTACGCCGGCGTCCCCGTCATCATGGGCGCAGGCGGCGTGGAAAAGGTCATTGAAGTGGAGCTCGATGAAACGGAAAAGAAGGCTTTCGACGTGTCCATCCAGGCGGTGAAGTCGTTGTGCGAATGGGTGGATAAGAGGATGGGGTAACCCTCATTCCCGCAGAAGTCTCTCCATGAGAATGTCCTGAAGGCTCCGTCTGCCATCCAGGACGCCGTGTATTTCGACGCGTTCCGTCCCGACTTTATAAAGGATGCGCCAAGGCGACTCCACCACTTCGCGACAGGATCGATCGCCGATGGTTTCCAATTCGGGTGGCGTCCGACCGCGTAATGGCGAGGTTTCCAAAGAATCCGCACGCGCGACGATGCGGTCGATGATTTCCCCGGCGCGCATGGGCGTTTCGTTCCAGAGATAAACGGCCAGTCGTTCCAAATCCCGAGCCGCCGTTTCCGTCCATGCGACGGCGTATCGGCTGCGGCTCACTTCTTCGCGAACCCTTCCAACACGGCATGTGCTCGGCGGCGGACTTCCTTGCCGGAGAGGAGCTTATCTCCGCGGGCCACGGAATCCTGGCTTTGCGCCAGCAGTTTCAGCATGGCCAGGGTTTCTTGCATCTGATCATGCTGCTTGGCGCCCATGACCACCACTTTAGGCCTTCCGTTTTGCGTGATCAAAACCGACTCGCCGGTTTCCGAAACCTCCCGCACCAGGTCTCCGGTCCGGGTCTTGAGGTCGGTGATGGGGTAGACGTGCGATGACTTCATGGTGCTGAATATAGCACTGAATTCGGACTGACGCCAGACTAATTAAAACGGTGGGGGATGGGTAAGAAACCCTATTTCTCCAAAATCA